>JANWKQ010000062.1 GCA_025451295.1 Flavobacteriales bacterium
AGGATTTGATATTTGTGGAAACAGAACCCCGAAGGGGTGACATAAAAAAATCATCACAAAAAAAATCCCGACACAATGGTCGGGATTTTTTAAAGAAAATATTTTCTCTTAATGTTTATTGGCTTCGAGTTCTTTTAACTCAGCCTCCGTATAAGGAACATCCTGTGGAACAAAATCTTCCTCACGATCAGGTAAGCTATAGTCATACGGCCAACGATGTACCGTTGGGATTTCACCTGGCCAGTTACCATGCATATGCTCAACCGGAGCGGTCCACTCAAGTGTAGTTGCACCCCATGGATTCATTGGAGCTTTTGGTCCTCTGAATATGCTATAGATAAAATTGAAGAAGAAAATAAGTTGCGCAAAACCTCCGAGGAATGCGAAACAGGAAATGACTTGATTGATATTTCCAAAGCCGTGGAAGATTTCGAAGGAAGTATAGTTATAATACCTTCGCGGCACACCTGCCAAACCAATGTAGTGCATCGGAAAGAATACACCATAGGCGGCAGTTAACGTAAGCCAGAAATGCACATATCCAAGTTTATTGTTCATCATTCTTCCAAACATTCGCGGGAACCAATGGTATACTCCGGCAAACGTACCAAACATGGAAGCAACTCCCATTACAATATGAAAGTGAGCCACCACGAAATAGGTGTTGTGAAGATTTACGTCGAGTGCAGAGTCAGCCAGAACTAGTCCGGTTACTCCACCCGTGATGAATAATGAAACCACACCAATGGCAAATAACATTCCGGGTGTGAACCGGATATTACCTCTCCACAAGGTGGTGATATAGTTAAAGGCCTTAATCGCCGATGGAATAGCAATCAATAAGGTGGTGAATACGAATACCGATCCGAGGAAAGGATTCATACCTGTAATATACATATGGTGACCCCAAACGATGAACGAAAGGAAAGCAATCGCAAGAATAGAGGCGATCATCGCTCTATAACCAAAGATAGGTTTACGTGAATTAACCGCCAATACTTCTGACGTAATTCCCAAAGAAGGGATCAAAATAATATATACCTCAGGGTGACCTAAGAACCAGAATAAATGCTGGAACAGAATTGGGCTACCACCTGTTTGCTCCATTGCTTCACCACTGATGAAAATATCAGATAAGAAGAAACTGGTTCCTAAACTTCTATCGAAGGTTAACATTAAACCTGCAGACAAAAGAACAGGGAATGACATTAACGCCAGGATGGCTGTGACAAGGAAACACCAAACCGATAAGGGAAGACGTGTCATCGACATTCCTTTGGTACGCAGGTTCACTACTGTGGTAATATAGTTAAGTCCGCCTAATAAAACGGAAACAACGAATGCGATGATTGAAAATAACCAGAGTGTCATTCCTAAGCCGGAGCCGGGAGCTGCTTTGGGCAACGCCGATAGTGGAGGATAAACAACCCATCCACCGGATGCACCACCTGTTTCGACGAACAGAGAAATAAGCATTAAGAAACTGGAGATAAAGAAGAACCAATAAGAAAGCATATTCAGGAAGGGCGAAGCCATATCACGTGAACCGCATTGCAATGGAATGAGTAAGTTGGAGAATGTTCCGCTCAATCCTGCAGTAAGTACCATGAACACGATAATTGTTCCGTGAATGGTAACTGCTGTTAAATAGAAGTCAGGGCTCATCACACCACCGGGTGCCCATTTACCTAAAAAGGTTTCGAGAATTGGATTTGGTTGTTCAGGCCAACCCAACTGCATCCGGAAAAACATAGAGAGCATCATACCCACAAATCCCATCGTCATACCTGTGATAAGGAATTGCTTCGAGATCATTTTATGATCCTGGCTAAAAATGTACTTGGTAATGAAAGAGTCCTTGTGTACATGGTGCTCATCATGACCATGTACATGATCATGGTGCTCCGTGGTGTGGCTGTCTACATGTGTAGTGTGCATATCACTCATATTAATATCTTTTATCTACCTGTTATTAATTATTTATTGGCCGTTGCGTTTGAATCCACCTTGTTCGTATCAGTAGCAACCGTGTTTGTATCTTTTTTATCTGGTGTTTTAGGGGCTAAAGCAGCTCCAAAAGTGGTTTGCTTATCCATCCATTTTTTCCAATCTTCTGGTTCATCCACAACAATGGTCATTTGCATGCTAAAGTGAGCACTTCCACAAATATTGTTACACAACAATAAATAATCGAAGTTTGGTGTTCCCAATTTCACTCTCATGTCAGCAGTGGTTACGATTGGCACAAATGTAAACCTGGTTTGTACTCCTGGTACACTGTACATCTGAACCCTGAAGTGAGGAAAATATGCAGCGTGGATCACATCCTGTGAACGAATGAGTAATTCAATAGTTCTGTCCTTTGGAATATGGATTGTATCTTTTCTTACCACATCATCATAACCGCTGGTATATTTCTTGTCCGCCACCTGGTTCTTGAATTCGATCACCCTTTGGATCTGGAATTTTTTACGTCGGCGGGAAGTTTTTAACTCCTTATATTTTTTTGCATTCGGGAATGAATATTTAAGCAATGAATCAATCTCCTTCAATTCATCTTTGCATTGAGCTAACTGCCGATCAATTGTCTCAGGTGTTATTACACCCAATGGATTGTTATTCTCAGGCTTTTCGCTGATCATGGTAAAGTTGGCCTCACCCAGCGTTTTATCATCACCCGCAAAACGGGCACTCCACTCAAATTGTTTTGAATAGATCTCAATGGTTAATTTATTAGGATCATTTTTTGGCCACATCTGAAGATTCCAAACGATCAATCCTTTTCCAATTAAGAATACAAGTACTACGGCAGGTAAAATAGTCCAAACCAACTCAAGTTTGGTGCTATGGGCAAAATGTGAAGCCCTGCGTTTCTTATTGTAACGATATTTATAGGCAAACCACATCAAAGCCACCTGACACAGTAAGAAGGCGATGCTGATCACCACAAAATTCACGTGTAATAGTTTGTCAACCTCAATACCATGTTTGGATGCGTTCGGCAACAGGGTTGCAGGATGGTAGTATTTATGATTTAGAAAGAAGAACATTCCAGCCAGACCTACCAGTGAAAACAACACCAGTAATGCGTTCATATTATTTTCAGACTCCGTGATCTCATAAGGTTCTTTACCTCTCAGCTTGGCTGCTAAATCAAACACCTTCATCAACCTGAAACAGGTAAGGATAGTGAGGAGTATTACCAGTATTAACAGAATATTCATGTACATCTCTCTATAATTTTATAATATCAATATTAAATATGATGTTGTTTTGCCTCATTAAGAAATGGATGGTTTTTAGGAGCCAGTGCATGTTTGCTCAATGCTCCCAGTACTATAAACAAAAAGAATCCAATAAATCCTGCAAACATTCCTAATTCAGTAAATCCAAGCGCCCATTTATCTTTTACAGTTCCCGGCATAATTACCTGGAACCAATCTAAGTAATGTCCGAATACGATCACACAAGCACCGAAAGTGATCCATCCATAGGTTCTTTTTGCATTTCTATGCATCAGGAATATTAATGGGAATACAAAATTCAGCACCAATGAGGTAAGGGTAATATATTTATAATCTGTATTGAATCTTTCAAGGAAATAATTGATCTCCTCAGGATTGTTTACATACCAGATCAACATATACTGACTGAACCATACATAGGTCCAGAATATACTAAAGGCAAAGATTAGTTTGGTAATATCGTGCAGGTGATTTTCGTTCACCCATGGCATGAGACCCTGACGTTTCAGATGCAATACAACCAATGCAATCATACAATTGGCAGTACAGAAAAGTCCACCGAAAGTATACCAGCCAAACATGGTAGAGAACCAGTGTGCATCAATCGACATGAGCCAATCCCATGCACCGGTAGATGAAGTTACACCAAACAATACAAGGAATATAGAACTGGCGATCATTGATTTCCGGTGATTACCAAGTCCGCCAATCACATCTTCCTGTCTTGATAATTTACGCAGGTAATAAGAGAAGCCCCACCAGATGGCGATATAACCAATCATACGACCGATATAGAATCCATTGGTAAGCCAGGTTGCTTTTCCTGAATTTTTATAGATCCTGTCATTCTTTTGAAATTCCGGATCCATCCATTCCCAGATCTTAAAGGTTTCGCTGCCGGAGAACATATCGAAAATAATCAATGCTAATATGATGAACATTCCAAAAGGAAGGAAAGAAGTAAATGCTTCAGGAACTCTTTTTACAGCACTGTACCAACCACCCTGACCAGCATAATGCACCGCAATAAATACTGTTCCACCGATAGAGATCGCCGTGAAAATAAAAGCATTTAATAAAATATTAGGTAACAATCGTTCCGGGGTTGCCACCGCTCCATAAATGATTGCGGCAAGTCCCACAACCATCAGGACTATTGTTAAGATCTTTGTTTTTCCGCCAAATGTATAGTTCATCTTGAATGCTTTTATGTTCTAATAATTTATTTCAAAGTATCTTTTGGGGTACTGGAAGCTGAACTATCAGCCGCAGCGCCACCTAATGTTTGTACATACATTACAACCTGCCATCTTTCATGTGCACTTAGCTGTGCAGCATATGGACCCATATTATTCTTTCCGTACTGTGTGGTATAAAATATTTGTCCTTCAGTAGCCGTTTTTAGTTGCTCAGGAGTTGGTTTTAATTGCATATTGTTTCGTTTCTCGAGCAACCCAACAACCGGTCCATCACCATCACCTTTCTTGCCATGACAGGCAGCACAATAAATATTGTAGTTGTACTCTCCCATTTTAAGATTATCCTCTGTTTTCTGTAGTGGATTTCTTAAATAGAGTTTCGCTGAATCTCTTGCGGCCGGTGTATTTGCATATGGGAATGGCATGTAGTTGACCATTTTTTCGCGATCGAAAGAATGAGGAATGGTTCCATCCACGTGACCTTGCATGGTTAAGCCATTGGAGAAATAAGGATTGTTCTCATAAGCTTTATAAGCAGGGCTTCTGTACATATCAAACTTACCCATGAATTCATAACCTGGGCTGTTCTTATCTTTTTTCTGGCAGGATGTCAGCAAAAGAGCCGCGGCTGCGATTGTGATCAAACTGATATTGAATGTTTTCATCTTCATGTATAGGATGAATTAGTCTTTATATAATAAATGAGAATCGTTCACTTCGGCTACTTTGGTCTGGCTCAACATTCCTTTAATATCATCAGCCGACACTTTTTTATTATCGTCCAAAACAATTTCCATAACGAATTTATCGTCCGTAGATCTTGGATCTGGATTCATATTATTTAACCCCGGGAATAATCTCGAAGTAAACAAATAAGTAAAGTTCATTAAGTGAGCAGAGATCAACACCGTTAACTCGAATGTGATCGGAATATAAGCCGGAAGATTTTGTGACAAGGAGAAAGCAGGCTTACCTCCAATGTCCATTGCCCAGTCGGAAATATTCATATACCATATCATCAATAAAGCAAGGAAAGTTCCGGTTGCTCCATAAAAGAAAGCAATCGTAGAAACCCGGGTGGCTTTCACCCCTAATACTTTATCGATCCCGTGTATCGGGAACGGACAATAAATTTCGCGGATCTTGATCCCTTTATCCACCAGAGACTGGGCTGCCGCTTTTGTCTCATCCGGATCGTTGAAGACCGCTAAGATTGTTTTACTATGTTCCTTTTTGCTCATAATTCTTTTAGCCTTTATGGAATATTAATGATGATGTTCAGCTGTACCCATTTTTTCGTAATCCGGTTCTGTTTTTTTCTTCCATGCATCACCCGATTGTTTCAGGATCGACTTGGTTTCTGCAATCGCTATAACCGGGAATGCTCTGGAGAACAACAAAAATAACGTGAAGAAAATTCCCAATGTTCCTACAAAAATTCCTACATCAACCCAGGTTGGATAGAACATAGTCCATGATGAAGGAACATAGTCACGATGCAGCGACGTAACGATAATTACGAAACGTTCGAACCACATACCAATATTTACAATGATCGACAGGAAGAACGACCACATCAAACTTCTTCGGATCTTTTTGATCCAGAACAGCTGAGGGCTGATTACGTTACAGCTCATCATGCTCCAGTATGCCCACCAATATGGACCCGTAGCACGATTCAAAAACGCATAATGCTCATATTGTACACCCGAATACCACGCCATTACCAACTCTGTTATATAGGCCACGCCCACAATCGAGCCCGTTAACATGATGATCTTGTTCATCGATTCCATGTGATTGATGGTGATATATTCTTCCAGATTCAACACTTTTCGCATTATTAATAATAAGGTAGACACCATCGCAAATCCGGAGAAGATCGCACCGGCAACGAAATAAGGTGGGAAGATTGTTGTATGCCAACCCGGAATTACCGAGGTTGCAAAGTCCATGGATACGATCGTGTGAACCGAAAGTACCAGCGGTGTAGATAATCCAGCCAATACCAATGACACCTCTTCAAAACGCTGCCATTGTTTTACGGTTCCACTCCATCCAAAACTAACGATCTTATAAATTTTTCTCATAAAAGGAATGATCTGACGATCACGAACGGTTGCAAAGTCAGGGATCAAACCGATATACCAGAAACCAAGCGATACGGAGAAATAAGTTGAGATCGCAAAAAGGTCCCAAAGAAGTGGTGAGTTAAAGTTTACCCAGAGAGATCCAAATTCATTTGGTAAAGGGAAGAACCAATATACTACCCATACACGACCAACGTGAATTCCAGGGAAAGTAGCTGCACAAATTACCGCAAAGATTGTCATCGCCTCAGCAGAACGGTTGATGGCCATTCTCCATTTTTGACGGAATAATAAGAGTACTGCAGAGATCAGCGTTCCGGCGTGACCGATACCGATCCACCATACGAAGTTGGTAATGTCCCATGCCCAGCCTACTGTTTTGTTCAATCCCCATACTCCGATACCCGTACCGAATGTATAGAAGATCAATCCCAATCCCCACAATGCCGTCATGGCAGAAATGGTGAAGACCAGGTACCACATTTTATTGGCCCGGCCCTCGATCGGTTTTACGATGTCTTCCGTAATCTGGTGATAGGATTTATCCCCAAGGATTAACGGTTCTCTTATTGGCGACTCTATATTCATAATGCTCGTAAGCTTTTAAAATATTCTTTCAAAAAATTAATGTCCTCCATGATCTTCTCCACCTTCTTTTTTCTCACCACCAGATTCTTTTTCCTCATGCTCTCCTCCTTCGTGATGTGAAACTTCAGGCTTTTCATGATTATATAATTCCTCTACATTTCTAATCTTCGTTTGATAGATCACATTCGGCTTAATACCAACTTCCTCCAATAATTTATAGGATCTTTCATTCTTGGTCTCCTGCCAGTTGATCTTACTTTCCTGGTCATTATAGTCACCGAAAATAATCGCATTCGTAGGACAAGCCTCGGCACAAGCCGTTTGAATTTCCTGGTCTTTCACCATTCTCGATTGTTTTTTCGCTTCTAATTTTCCTGCCTGGATCCTTTGAACACACATGCTGCATTTTTCCATCACTCCACGGGCACGAACCGTTACATCAGGATTCAATACCATTTTA
>JANWKQ010000063.1 GCA_025451295.1 Flavobacteriales bacterium
CAGGTCATCTTCAACATCTATTCTGTCTATTCTACCCCCAATTCGGATTTTATAATGATGCTGGTAGGTAAAAACATATTTTTCTTCTAATAGGGGAATGGGTTTGGGAACGGTTTGTTCATCCATTTTCAGGATATTCTGAACATATTTTTGCAAAATGTGAAATATAAAATAATAGTCACCTGCCAGATCAACCGGTCTCGGTTTTTGGGGATTGGAAAATTCCTCCATCATTGCTTTTCCAATGGCGTCATCTACCAGAGAAAAAAGCGTTGGAAGGTCGTCTTTTTCAATAACCGTTTTATCCGTTTTCTCGACGAATATCTGGTAAACAAATTGCATCGCATTATGCAATAGGTTGCCAAAGGTACTGGCATCTACTTCATCGGTTACATTGTCGGTTTCTTTGATGCCTGCAATGTATTTCAGGTAGAATTTAAAAGTACAATCCAGATAAGTGTTCAATGCAGAAGGGGTGAGATAATTATCCGCATTTTCGCTGTAATAGGTGGAAAGTTGATGAAGCACTTTTTCGTTTTTTTCTATGACGATAGGCTTGGTTTGAGGAGTAAAGAATTCGATCTTCTGGTGGTATTCAGTATATTTTAAGCCTGACTCCAACTGGAGCTGGATCAGATATCTGGAGGGTTCCGCCTTGGTTTGCTCGTCGGCAACGTTGTTGTATAGAAAATAAACATTTTTCGACCGATGTAACAACCGATAAATGTAGTAAGCATACATGCTGTCATTGTTGTTGTAGGTGGGGAGGCTAAAGCCGTAACGTAAATGATAGGGAATAAATGAGCCGCTGGAAATGCTGGCCGGAAGAATCCCTTCGTTTGCATTCAAAATAAATACATTTTCAAAATCCAGGTTCCTTGATTCCAGCAATCCCATTACCTGTAACCCTAACACCGGTTCACCCGAAAAGTTTACGGAAACGGAGTTCAGATATTTATACAAAAGCTTTTTTAATGTTTCTGGTTGTATTTCAAGGGTGGTTTCATTAAAAATTTCCTCCATTTTACTAATGGCTTTTAATCCCTGAAACAGGAGCTCCGTTTCGAACAGTTGAGTGCTTTTTGCATTAGGTTGATCAAAATAATGGTAATAGATTTTTTCAAGCAATGCTTTTACACGTTGTAGAATGTCCAGGGAAGAGTCAGCATTCAATAATAGAAACTCTTTAAGGAAAGGAAAGTCTTTTATATCATCAGCGTATACATAGATGAGATTATTTTCTACAACTGCCGTTTCAAAAGCAGCGGTTTCTTCAGGATAAAGTGCTTTTATATAAACATTGCTGAGGAATTTGATAACCGGCTTATAATAAAACCTGTCACCGGTTTTGTATTTGAAAATATCCAGCCAATGATCTATTAAACCGGAAATTGTGCTGTTCTTTAAGCTATATCCCAATGTAATATTGATAGCTTCATCCGGCTTTGAAACGGATTGTAAAACCGGGATCAGCATCGATTCATCCGGAAGAACCACCGCTGTTTTCTGGTCATAGGATATTTTATTGTTATCCAGAATGGTTTTAACCGAGAATGCCTGACCTGCGTTTTTTGGGCAAGCCACCAAATGAATATTGGGTGGTGATAGAATAAAGTTGGACGGTTGAACAGCGTTCTTGTATTTTTTAATATACTTTCTTAAAAAACTTCCGGCTTCGTGTTGTTTTATTTTTGATTTTTCATGATCGAGATAGTATTCATCTACATCCCAAAAGAAGACACCTTTTTTATTTTTCTGATAGAAATCAAAGATCTTTTCCTCTGACCGGGATAGAATGTGAAAACCCACAAAAGCGATTTTTTCGAAAGGCAGTTCTAATTGGAGGGATGTTATTTTCTCAGACACCTCCTTGAACATCATTCCACTATAACTTTTCCCCACAGAAATTATCTGGGTTTTAAAATCATTATAAACCGCATTCAACACCTTCCAGGTATCTATAAAATTTTGCTGTTCACCTGAATAATCGGGAGGATTAAATGAGCTCCAGAATTTCCTGATCACTTCGATCTGCTCTGGTAATAAGTATTGAAACTGTTTGTCAATTTCTTTTATATCATCCATCAGCCGGAAAAGTTCCCCGGCATTGACCAGGTTTTTATCTATATCGTTGAAATCTCTTAACAACATATCACCCCAATGGTAAAATTGATCAAAGCTTTCGTAAATATTCAGATGCTGGCTAAACACTCTGTAAAGACTTAAGTTAAGCTCCAGTAAATCTCCTTCGGCCAGTGAGGAATATTGAAGAATAAATTCTTCAATGGTCTTGATCCGGGGCATAATGAAAGGTTGAGGAACCGCTTTCATCAACTCTTTTTCAAGAAATAATCCGGTTCTTTTATTGGGAACCAATACCAATACTCTTTCCATGCCTGGATTTAATTCCTGGCTGAAGTATTGGGCTGTATTTTTCAGAAAGCCTCTCATCAGACCACCTGGTCAAATTGGTTCGTAGCAGTAAAGTATAAATAGCCTCTGACCGGTTTATTAAAAAGCAGATTGGCTGCTTTACAATAGGATTGAACCTGATCAATATATTCGGGAACCGCTTTTCCGGTTTTAAAATCGATCACTACAATTTCCTCATTGTTGATAAATACTTTATCCGGCTTAAGGATACTATCTCCATTGCAAAAACTATATTCTGCATAGGAGGTAAAATTCTTTAGGAACGCTTTCATCATGGGTTGTTCAAACAAGGTTTGAATTTGCTTTTTGAATTGTTCAAATTGATCCTTATTGATCGAACGTTCAAGTAATGATTTATGGAGAAATTGTAAAGCTTCTTCAACGGTAGTAGCGTCTGCAACAATGGAATGGAATAGGATTCCAATATGTTTGGACTCTTCCTGTTTATTCAAGTTTTCATCTCTAAGATCCAGAGAATTTCTTTTGATGGCTAATGATTCAAATATGTCTGACGATCGGGAACTAACTTCCAGCGACGTAATATCTTCCTTTGTTGTTGATTCTGCCGGTTGAGTTTTTTCACCAATAGTGATCTCCGAATGAGATTCAGTAATAAAATCCTGAATGGGTAAATAAAGTTCCGAGGGATTGGACATCTGCGAGCAGAAAAAATGATTGAGTATCGTTTTTACACTTGGGCGTGGATCAGCTTCAGTTGACAGTGCCCCACGTTCAGAATAGATATACAATTCTCTTACAGCTCTTGTAGTTGCTACATACAAAAGATTCAGCCTGTCCAGGTAATTGTAAAACTTGTTCTTTAAATATTCCTCCGCGAAAATGGTGTTCACCATTCGTTTGTCATACTTAACGGGTAGGGTTTTTGAAAAATTTTCGCCTTCCACATCCAGCCACATCAAATCAGCTTTTAACCCAAGACTATCCAACTGCCAATCAGCAAATGGAATAAAAACCAGATCAAACTCCAACCCTTTTGATTTATGGATGGTGATGATCTGAAGGGATTTTTCATTCTGCGGAACTTCCACCTGGAACTTATAGGAGGACTCTTCCCACCATTCTAAAAAGCTTTTCAGATCATCCGGATATTTCTTCAGGTAATCGAATACTGCATCCTTAAAATGTTGCAAGAAAATATGTTCATTGGTTTCTTTTTCCAACTCAAAAAACCTGACAATATGATCTACCAGTATTTGCAATGGTAATGATTGGATCAATCGGATGGATTGTATGAACGTTTCCATTTTCCCTGAGCGCCGGTCAATAAAATCTATGTTTTCCTGATGGGCAAGGTATTGTTCGTATTCAGAAAACACATTCGCCAGGCTTACTTCATTTTTTTTATCCACGAGAAATTGAAGAGCTGCTACTACGAGCCGAACTGTATGTGCATTGGAAATAGTTAAAGCACTTTGAGTAACAATATTGATCTGATCCGAGAGATTGTTTTTTTCAACATAGTTTCTCAAATGCGTGGCCACAGCATATGCCTCTGCTTTGGTAAACACAAGGATAGCGATATTGTTGGGCCGGTATCCACGTGACAAAGCATTTTCAATGTCTTTTTGTAATTCATTGAGTTGTTGCTCTTCTATGGTGATCGTCTCCTCTTCTGATTTTATTTTTTCGAATAAATTGAGCTTAATAAACCCTCCGCTGTCTTTGTTTTGATCCGGGATCAATTGTTCCTGCTCCTTATAGCATTCAGCGAATTTTCCTTCCCACTCATTAATGATCTTTACATCATTGCTGAAAATGGTTGAAATAATTCCTGGAGCCAGATAGTAGAAGGTATTGTTAAAACGGATCACCTGCTCTAAACTTCTATAATTTTCTTTTAGGCGGATCTCTTCATGGGTAACAATGTCTTTTCCGGCTTGCTCATGCAACAACCTCCAGTCGCCATTTCTAAAACGATAAATGGATTGTTTTACATCGCCAACTACCAGGCTGGTATGTCCCTGACTAACCGCATTACTGATCAGTGGTTTAAAATTATTCCATTGGAGCAGGGAAGTATCCTGGAACTCATCAATGAGGTAATGGTGGAAATGGTTACCTGCCTTTTCGAAAATGAAGGATTCGTCATTATCTCCAATGATCTCATTGATAAAACGGTTGGTATCCGTAATAAAGATCACATCATTTTCCTCCTTATACAACCTCATTTCCTGATCGAGGGATTCCAGCATCACAAAATAGGAAAGATTCTGACGGATGAGACGATTGGTTTCATAAACCGAAATATGTTGGGTAAAATATTGATGAAGTTTTTTTAATTCATCATTCAGGCCGGCGTTAAATGCCTTGACAATAGATTCCTTCACCAATGGTTCTGCTGATTTAGCATACCAGGTATCTACATTATCTAAGGCTTTTAGAAAAGAGTTTCCCGGGGGATCGAAATCTTTGGATTCTAATTTCACAACCCATCCGTAAAAGGACCGATCTTTTCCACTGAAGGAGGAACGACTCAACTGAAATTCTCCAAGGATTTGATTACATCTGCTACAAATATTTTTGATTTCATTTTCAAATGATATCATTTGAGTTTTTAGTTGCTCCTGTAATTCTTCAATCTGCGATTCGTTGGTAAAGCTTTCTCTGATCCTGGATTCTTTTACCTGGTAGTTTTCCTTAAACGTCTCCTTGAAAAGATCTTTGAGTTCTTTCCGAATATTCCAGCTTTTGCCATCCTCAATTTTCTCCAGTGCCGCTTTCATCAGCCAGCGGGATTGTTTGTTCTGGTCGGTGGTGTTGGCTATAACGGATTCCGTTACTTCCTGAACAGCCGGATCGTGGTCTAGCTGAAGATTATATGCCGCTGAAACTCCAATGTCTTTTGCAAAAGCCCTTAATATTTTTTGGAAAAAAGTATCAATGGTAGAAATGTTGAAATTGGAGTAATCGTGTAAAATATTCTGTAAAGCTTCTGCTGCTTTTTTCTGAATGACTGGTATGTTTTCAACCACTTCTTTTTTCAGTTTTTCCAAATAGGAAGAGGTCATGGGATCAACAGCGAGCAGTTTGAGCTGGGTCAAAACCCTTGTTTTCATTTCTTCGGTGGCATCATTGGTAAAAGTTACTGCCAGAATATGTTTGTATTCTTCAGGATCTTTGATGAGGATCTTGAGATATTCAAATACCAGTGAATAGGTTTTACCTGAACCAGCACTCGCCTTATATATCTTAAATTTGGACATTTAACTTTTTTTGAACAATGCCGTTTCTCAGTATTTTATAAACCACTTATATTTGTTAACTTCGGGC
>JANWKQ010000064.1 GCA_025451295.1 Flavobacteriales bacterium
AGATTTTAAAGCTATAACTGTAGTAATGGTCAATGTCAAAAAGTTCTTTTTCGAGCTTTAATAGCGTATAATCAATATCCTTTAAGGATATCTTTCTTATGTGGACACTGAGCAGTGTTTTAAGTGCAGCGGCATCATAGTATAAATCGTAATAATAGGCTGTGTCATTTTTAATTTCAAAATAACAAATGCTGGCAATGTTGGGTGCATATGGTGCTGAATATATGGCAATGGATGAATCCGGAATTATAAAGGATTTATTCCCCAGCTTAACAGACTGCTGTGCACTCGAAAAGGTAATACAAGTAGTCATTAAAGTGATCAGCATTATATAGTTTGTCAGTTTCATGTTGTGCTGGTATACAGCTAAATCCTTTACTTCGACTTTACCTTCAAAATGTTTTTTACCTCCAATGCTTTTTCCTTTGCCTTTTGCATATTCTCATCAATAATGGTTACATGGCCCATTTTACGAAAGGGTTTGGTTTGCCCTTTTCCGAATAAATGCACATATACACCTGGCATTTGGATCACTTCTTCAAAGCCTTCGTAATGAGGCACACCGGTAAATTCTTTTTCACCCAATAAATTCACCATCACCGCTGGCAATGCCGCTTCGGTTTCACCAAGTGGCAGATTACAGATAGAGCGCAAATGCTGTTCGTACTGGCTGCATATATTAGCTTCAATCGTATGATGTCCGCTGTTATGCGGACGTGGAGCAATTTCGTTCACCCATACCTCTCCCTGTTTGGTGAGAAATAATTCCACGGCCAGAATACCAACCATGTCAAGTTTTTGAATCACTTCTTTGGCAATAGCAATAGCTTTTTCTTCGATGCCTGAAGTAATTTCTGCCGGAGCAAATAAAAATTGCACCATGTTGGATTCAGGATTAAATTCCATATCTACCAATGGGAAATTTTTGACTTCTCCTTTTTCGTTCCTGGCAACAATTACAGAAAGTTCTTTGTAAAGATCGGCTTGTTGCTCAATAACGGAGGGTGCATCAAAGGCCTGGCCCAAATCTTTTTCTGAGGACACTTTTCTTACACCATATCCGTCATAGCCACCTGTTCGTAGCTTTTGAAAAAACGGAAACTCAATTCCGCAGTTTTTTATTTCTGCAGAAGTTTCAATGAGTGCATAGGGAGCAGTTGGAATATTGTTTTCCTTATAAAAAGTTTTTTGTGCTCCTTTATCTTTAATAATCTTTAATACCCTGGGTTGGGGAAATACTTTTACCCCTTCTTTTTCCAATTGGTCCAGCGCATCGGCATTTACATCTTCAAACTCGATGGTAAGAATGTCTCTTCCCTTTCCGAATGAATAAACGGTATCGAAATCTTTAAAGTCACCCTGTTTAAACTCAGAAGTAATGGTTGCACATGGAGCGTCCTTAGACGGATCGAGGACCGCAATTTTCAGATCCCAGTTAACAGCTTCCTGCAATAACATTCTGCCCAATTGCCCCCCCCCTAAAATTCCGATATTAAGCTGTTGAAGTTCTTTTTGCATGGGTGTAAAAATACCAATTTTTTGGCGGTCTAATCCGGCGTCCCACTTTACTCCCTGAACTGAACTCGGGGTTGGTGGACCTGCTGATCAGCTGCAAAACAGGCTGTTACGGGCCAGGGGATAAAGCAGGTAGCCGGATTAGGTAGCTAAAACTTGACAAATTGCCTATAATATTGAACCTTTGTAGGGTTAAGGTGTAAACTATTATGAACCATCTTGCTAGAAAAGTCGAAACCTGGTGCTATTTGTAAATAATAATAAAGAACGCAGCGATGAAGAGCTCATGCAGCAAATGATGCAAGGCAACAGCCAGGCATTCGCTTTACTGTATGACCGGTATTCGGAGAAATTGATCCGGTACTTCTATCGTATGTTGGGGCAGGATAGGGATAAAGCTGAGGACTTTACCCAGGATCTGTTTACCAAGCTGATAGAAAAGCCGCAGCTGTTCGATACTACAAAGAAGTTTGGCACCTGGATTTTTTCGATCGCCTGCAATATGTGTAAGAATGAATATCGGAGGCTGGCTGTGCGAAAAGGAACCGTGAATGATGAAGCCAAAGCATTAAAGGCCAAAGATGAGAATTCGGAAAATGTGGTGGATTACATGGATAAGAAAAACTTTGACCAATTGCTGCAGGTAGAACTGGGACTCTTAGATGAAAAACACCGAAGCGTTTTCATTTTAAGATTCCAGGAAGAAATGAGTATTAAAGAAATTAGTGAAGCTTTGGGAATAAGTGAAGGCACAGTAAAATCAAGATTGTTTTATACCTTGAAAAAACTGAGCGAAAAATTAAAAGTTTTTGATTTGAACTAAACACAGTATGAAAGATTTTGAAAAAATAGAGCATCTGCTCCTTAGCAAGCGATTCGAGGAGCTGAGCCCCACCGAGGTGAAGGAGGTAAATGGTTATTTTGAAGGTGCCACCGATTATAACGATATGCGTGATACTCTGATGCAGGTGAAAAGCACCCTTGCAGCAGATAAATTATTGATTAAACCGAATGTTGAACTGAAAGAAAAACTATTACAACAATTTGATAACACCTATACAAACACAAACCGGGTAATCGGTAAAACCAGACCTTTTTATAAACATGTAGCTTTCCAATGGTCAGCCGCTGCTTCCGTTGTACTTTTGCTTTCATTGGGGATTTTCATGTATATGCAGGATATAAAATCCAACTCGAATGATGGAATGGCGGTGAACTACGAAACACCGGCCAGTAAAGATGCCAAGGATGAAGCTCCAACAACCACCGGTGAAACCTATTCTCCTATGGGGATAAGTGAAGAGACAAACCAGCCAAGTCATGAAATGATGAAAAGTGTGAATGGTCCTCAGGAATCGGAAGATATCGTTGTTTCAGATATGGAAATGGGTGAAAATGAACTGAAACAAAAACCGAATCAAAACCCCCTTCTGTTTGGAACCTTCGATCAGATCAGGAGTGAGAATAGCAATGCTACTACCATTACTAAAAATGATGTGAACTACCAGTTTGAACAAAAAGAAGAAAAGCTGAATGCGGATTTCTATTTTAACGGAGTTATTAATGTAAATAATCCGAAAAATTCAGATGATAGTGATGAAGATCAATTGCTGAAGGGCAAGATTGATGATAAGCGTGAAGACAATAAGAATCTGAACACCAATGGTTATACCAATACGGTGAACTTTCAACGGGAAAATAATAAGATTAATTTCAGCAGTAATAGGAATAACGAAGTTGATAATAAAAAAGTGAAGGAAAATACTGTGAATCTTGGTCTATCTGAAGATAAATACGCTGATATGAGCTCCACTGATTCTACCAAAACCAAGAACAAAACCTCATTGGATAGTCTGAAGTTGGATAGCAATAAAAATAGTATGCAGCTAGACTCCAATAAAAACTTCACCCCGCAGCAGATGGAGAAGAAGAACGATTAAGTCGTTTTTTTTAAGGGGGAATTAAACCTACAGGGCTGACCGAAGTCTTAATATTAGTTACTTCGCAAAAACAACCAGCAAGCAGCCTTTGGAGGACCAGGAAATACTTGATCTTATTGCAATCCCTGATACGATGAATCAGGGATTTACCCTTTTGGTAAAAAAATACCAGGGAAGGTTATATCAGCAGATCCGCAGAATGGTTACTGACCATGATGATACGGATGATGTATTACAGCTGGTTTTTATTAAGGCCTGGAAGAATGTGGATTCATTCCGTAAAGAATCGAAGCTTTATACCTGGCTATGTCGAATCGCTATTAACGAGAGCATTACATTTATCAATAACCGGAAAAAACGGGTTTTTGTGTCTACCGACGATATTTCATCGGGGGTTACACCAAGGGCAGATGAGTCACCGGACCTGAATGGGGATGTGATCCAGCAAAAACTGGTAAAAGCGCTATCGCTATTACCCGAAAAACAAAGGGCGGTATTCAATCTTAAATACTTTGAAGAAATGCCCTATGAAGACATTGCCAGCATTACGGGAACGAGTGTTGGCGCCCTAAAGGCTTCATATCACCATGCAGTACAAAAAATTGAAAAATTCCTTAACGATGATTAAACCTTTTCTAGTATAGGAGGTCAAAAAAATAGTATGAAACCGAAAATTAACATAGATCAAATCAAGCTTTTAAAGGAGAGTTACCAGGCTCCTGAAGGCTATTTTGATTCTTTGGTTGATCGGATCAATAGCCTGAAGGATGAATCTTTGCCTCCGGTTAAGATTGAAGAATTGAACAAGCCGGAAGAAAGCTACCAGGTGCCCGAAGAATATTTTGATGGGTTGATGGAAAAGATTGAAGAAAGGAAAGGGTTGGAGGATAATGTAGTGGCCTTTAGAAGCAAAAGGATCAGGATCTGGGGCTCATTTGTAGCTGCGGCCTGTATTGCATTGGTCGTTGTTTCGGTGATCAATTTCGGAAAGGGACCCGAAGTTAAACCATTTGTTGATGGAAGTCGTCCGGGTCAGGATATTAATGTTACAGATAGTGAAATTGCGCTTTTGCTGGAAGATAATGATGATGAATTTGACCTCACGGAGGAAGAGATCATTGATGTATTGGTTCATGAAAACATACAATCAGAGTCAACAGCCATTATAGATTTTCTTGAGGATGAGGGGGGGCTTGAAGACGAGGAGGAAGAAGATTTTTTGGAATCGATTTAAAAACTTAACCGGATAAAAATGAAAACGTTTACTTTAATGATTGTTGGGGCCGGCATGATGCTGATGTCGTTGAATGCTCAAACACGAAAGGAGATCATCAAACAGGAAAAGATCGCTTTTATCAATGATTATTGCAATTTTTCGGAGGATGAGGGAAAAAAATTCTGGGCACTGGAAGAAGAAATGCAGGGGAAATTGAAAGGTATCAGAAAAACCATGCGGAAAGAACTCAAGGATATTAAGGATAAAGGTGTCGACAATGTTTCCGAAACAGATTTGAAAAAAGCGATGGATAATCGTAAAGGCTATGAGCAGCAACTGCTGGATACCAAATGGGATTATAACCAGAAATTCATCGATTTGGTGGGGGTTAAAAAGACCGCCAAATTTTATGAAGGGGAGATCGCTTTCAGGAAAAAACTACTCGATCGTTTGAGAGATCTAAGTCTTGATGGAGACGAAGAAGAGGAATAACTAACAGAATATCAGCAATATTGACTGAACTGGCCCGAATAAAACCGCATTAGATTCAGGCCAGTTTTCTTTTGTATAAATTCAAGGTTCAGGGACAACCATTTCTATGAATTGTTCATCTAAAAATGGGTGTAATGAGGAATTATTGATCTATCTTTGTTAGCCTAGTAAAAGAACTTTAAGCATGAAATTAAGATTGGCCCGTCTTGTAGTTTTGTTAACTCTCTTTTTATCAGGGCTCTCTCTTCATTCCCAGAATATTTCTGGCACCATAAATTCTTATACCAACGTAACTGCGATTTCGGGTAGTGTTGTTTCCGTCGGAAGTGCAGCAGGTTTGGCAGTAGGAGATAAAGTTTTGTTGATCCAGATGAAAGGAGCCACTATAACCACCGGAAATGTTCCGGCTTTTGGAACCATTACCGGTTATGGCAATGCTGGAAATTATGAATATCTGACCGTTGCATCTATTGCCGGTACGAATGTGACCATGACTACCAATCCTTGTCAGACTTATTCGATGACGGGTGCAGTTCAACTTGTAAGAGTACCGGTTTATACAAATCCAACAGTAACTGCTCCTTTAACCTGTACAGATTGGAATGGAACCATCGGAGGAATCATTGCTTTTGAAGCCACTGGAACCCTTACGATGAATGCGAATATTGTTGTTACTGGAAATGGATTCCGCGGCGGAGTTATTGCTACCGGAGGTTTTTCATGTAATGATCCAAACTATTCTAACGGAACCACAGGAAAAAAGGGAGAAGGGATTGCAGCTGCTCCGGCAGGTCAGGATGCGAATCGTGCACCATTAGCAAATGGTGGCGGAGGTTCGAATACCGGTAATCCAGGTGCTGGTGGAGGTGGAAATTTTGGTGTTGGAGGCAGAGGTGGAGTTGACTGGTCGGGTTGCGGAACAACCACTTCATATGGTTTAGGCGGATTTGCACTTACCATGTCAACTACCAAAGCATTTATGGGTGGTGGCGGTGGTGGAGGATTTCGTGATAACGGATTAACCTGTACGAATGGGATGGATGGAGCCGGCCTTGTTTTTATCAAAGCAAATCAGATCACAGGAAACGGATTTACCATTCAAGCAAACGGAGTAGATCAAACAGTAAATACTGATTCTGAAGGTGCAGGTGCAGGTGGCGCCGGTGGAGGTGTTTATCTCTGGTGCCCAACTTATACCACAACACTTAATATTAATATAAAAGGCGGTAATGGTGGAAGCATCAATAATACTTTATGGAATGGATATTGTCATGGACCAGGCGGCGGCGGCGGCGGCGGGTATGTATGGTTTTCTACAGCGGCAACTCCCGGCGGAGTGGCCATTAACAGTGTAGGAGGAAACCCCGGCATCGTTTTAAATTCAGGCCCATGTATTGGAACACCTAATCAGGCAACTGCAGGTGCAGGTGGTGGAACTTTATTCAATCTACCGGTTCCTGCTCCACCATCACCACTTGCCAATCTTGGAAATGATACTACCATTTGTGCCGGTCAAACAATTACATTACAAACGTCTGTTCCCTATGCTTCTTATACCTGGAGTACAGGTGCCGTTACACCAACAATCAACATCGGAACCACAGGCACCTATTGGGTGGATGTGCCCATCGGTTGTGGAACCATTGATCGGGATACCATTGTAGTAACCGTGGGAACTGCTTCTGTAAATATCGGACCAGATCAATCTTTTTGCTCAGGAGATTCCGTGCAATTTAATGCAGGTCCTGGCTTTGCAAATTATACATGGAATACCGGGGATATTACCCAATCAATCTATGCGACCACTACCGGACAATATATTATCACGGTAACAGATGCGGTGGGTTGTTCGGATTCGGATACGGCGGATGTTTTAAATGTTTATCCACTTCCTGTTGTAAATCTTGGACCTGATACTGCACAATGCGGTGGAAATATTTTATTGAATGCAGGACCCGGATATACCAGTTATGCCTGGCAAAATGCCACCACGGCGAGCACATTGAATGCATCTACCTCAGGAACATATTGGGTGCTTGTAACGGATGCAAATACCTGTACGGATTATGATTCGGTGATTGTAACCATTAATCCGGTTCCGCTACCTAACCTTGGTCCGGATATTTCTTTTTGTTCAGGCCAAAGCGCAACGCTTAACCCTGGAGTATTTGCAGGGTATTTATGGAATACAGCAGCTACCACACAAACGATCAATGTAACAACAGCAGGAACTTATTATGTGGGTGTTGCCAATGCGGCCGGATGTACTAATACGGATACGCTGGTAGTACAGAATGTATATTCACTTCCCATTCCAAATCTAGGACCAGATCAGAATTTCTGTAATGGAAATGTAACTATTTTGAACCCCGGGGCTTTCAACAGCTATCAATGGCAGGATAATAGTGGCTTGTCCACTTTTACGGTGACAAACTCCGGGATTTATTTTGTGGAAGTAACGGATATCAATACCTGTCAGAATTCGGATACGATTGTTGTAACCGTTTATCCATTGCCGACTTTTTCACTGGGTCTTGATCTCAAGATCTGTCCAGGTGATAACATAGAAGTTTTCCCTGTAGGTCCTCTGCAACCGGTTACATATATGTGGAGCGATAATTCTACCAATCCATCCCTGATGATTTACGATATCGGAACGTATTACCTTACGGTTACCGATAACAATCTTTGTATCTATTCAGATACATTGGATGTGGAGATCAATTGTCCACCGACCCTCTATGTACCCAATGCATTTACCCCGAATGTTGATGAGATCAATCCGATGTTCAAAGCATATGGAACCAACATCAAGGAATTCAGCATGGACATCTTTGACAGATGGGGAGAGTTGATCCATACAGTGCATGGAATTGACAAAGGCTGGGATGGAAAGATCAAAGGAGTGGATGCCCCTATTGGTCGTTATGTGTATAAGATCACCTATCAGAATTTCCTGAAGGCAGATGATATTTATGTGATCGGTGGTTTCTCACTGATCCGCTAGGTTATTTTCCCATATTAATATTGTCGATGGTCATTCCCACTGTTCCGGAGGTATAAAAAACTACTTTAACGCATTCTTCATCCGTAACAATTTTCTTAAGCTTCAAATCGTCCAGTTTGCCTTTGATCGTAAGCAGGTTTGCATAACTATAACCACTCAGGTATTTTTGAATGGAAATTTTAGCACCTTCAATATCCTGTGTAATATCATATACACAGTTTTTGGCCATCACCTTTTTGATTGTACCATGTAAAAGCCAGGCCGCAGCTTTGTAGAGAACATTTTTTGTGCTTACATCAAAATCTATATCCTTAAAATAAATCTTGTTCGTAAGCGTGTCAAAAGCCGGTTGTCCTCTAAAGTAAACCAGACCATTGAAGCTTCCTGACAGATCTGCTTTTACGAATACTTCTCCTCCCTTCCCATAAATAAGGATGTCGTTGATCTTGATCTTTTTTCTTTTACTTACCTGAAAAGTGGAATCTTTGAAATTTCGGTTGGCAAGTTCTGTTGCCATTTTAAAGTCGATGGAAACCGGTAATTCCAGATGAAATTTGTTGTCGAGTTTGTCCTTGATGACCGGATCAGTAAGTGCATATTTATGGGATATGATCGGCTTGTCTCCAAGTTTGGTATCAATAAAAGTAGCAATACCCGCACTGAGTTTTAGTTTTTTCTTATCGCAAACCAACGGTGATAAATAGATCTCAACTGGGGATAATGTAAGCCAGGCTTTATAGGTACTATCCATCAATTGAGGATCTTGTACCATGTCCCATACATCGGTCATGTATTTTTTTAATGGAACGCTGTTCGCCACTTCTTCATCAATACTGGTCGTAATAGTTGCCATATTCGACATCAAAGCAGATTTTACAATGCTGGTAATGGGTATATGGATCACATCAATTCCAACATCAAACGATAAGGTGGGCGAAGTAATAAATTTTACATCCGTTGCCAGTGTGGTAGGAACTACTTCCCAATTCTTTCCCACTTTCAGATTCGTCTGCAAATAAAGATCCATATCGAAGGTGGTGGATTTCTCGATGGAGGGACAAATGGCACATGGATCCACCTGATATTTGGCCCATATTTCAAGTGGCAGGTATAATTTTAAAAGATCTTTCTCCCCTTCAACTGTGATCAGCTTTTTGGTACGCCATACCCGTACCTGCAAATTGTCGCCACCATTGTTTTTATAATCGACATCTTCATAGATCAAACCTGTGAGAACTCCATTCATTGCTGTTGTGATTGTGCTCATCTGTACTTCAATGGGGATGCTTACAATACTTGCTTTCGGAACATACTTATCGGTTTCAGCATTGTATTCAGGTGTTGGAGAATCAAACCGTCTCACAGCACATGAACCTAAGATCAGCAGAAAGATTAGCGGAAGGGAAAGGCTCTTTTTACTCATGTGGTTTTATTTTCTTAAGGCAATCGTGAACCCACCAGATTCACTTACTTAGTTCAGGAATGGTAGAATTTCATGTACCAATCTACAAAATTTTTCACACCTGTCTTTATAGGTGTATTGGGTTTATAGTTATAATCTTTCACTAATTCATCTACATTAGCAATATTTGCTGGAACGTCACCGGCCTGCATGGGCATCATATTCTTAACGGCTTTCTTATTCAGATTATTTTCAATTTCCGTAATAAAGTCAAGCAACTCCACGGGAGATTGATTACCAATGTTCATTACCTTATAGGGTGCAGAAGAAGTATACGCTTCTGGTTCCAGTATATTCCAATCCGGATTGGGTATGGGTGGCTTGATCAGTACATTGTAGATGCCCATGACAATATCATCCACATAGGTAAAATCCCGTTTCATCTGTCCATTGTTATATACATCGATGGGCTTGCCTTCCAGGATATTTTTTACAAAAATAAAGAGCGCCATATCTGGCCGGCCCCATGGACCATACACGCTAAAGAAGCGGAGACCTGTGCTGGGAATTCCGAACAGATGTGCATAGGAATGCGCCATCAGTTCATTTGCTTTTTTGCTGGATGCATATAAGCTGATGGGATGATCTGTATTGTCTTTCACCGAAAATGGAAGTTTGCCATTTAAGCCATATACTGACGAAGTGCTGGCAAATACCAGATGTTTTACCGGATGATTTCTGCAGCCTTCAAGAATGTTCAGAAATCCGGTAATATTGCTGTTAATGTATACCTGTGGATTGGTTAAAGAATATCTTACACCCGCCTGGGCTGCGAGGTTGATTACCAGATCGAAATTCCCTTCAGCAAAAACCTGATCGATGATCGATTTATCTGCCAGATCACCTTTTACAAATCTAAAATTGGGGGTAGTTAGTTCATTAAAAAAAATCTTATCCTCTTTTTCCACACCCAATTCCCTTAAACGGGCCCATTTGAGGGAAGTATCATAATAATCATTCACACTATCAAATCCAGTTACCTCGAAACCCAGATCTACAAGCTTCCTGCAGGTATGGAAGCCGATAAATCCGGCCGCCCCGGTTACTAAAACCCTATTTCCAAGCGGAAAACCCATAAATCCTTGTTTATTCCTGAATGTTTAATTTTCTTTGCACTATAAGCACAAAGCTAATAATTATTTAGTAACTGGTTATTGGTAACTGGTAATCCGGAAAAGGGTTTGTTAATGCGGTTTTTTCCTAGTTGCCAGTTACCAGTTACGAGTAATCAACAGATGAAAAGTTACATTAAACTTTTAAGGATCTCTCACTGGTCAAAAAACCTGTTCCTGTTTTTACCATTGTTCTTCAGCGGACAGTTTATTGAACATGCAGATTCGATCGCCTATCTCGCCATTGGATTTTTATGTTTTTCTATTACGGCATCCGTTGTCTACATCATTAACGATATAAAAGATGTAGAAGAGGATCGTTTGCATCCGGAGAAAATGCATCGTCCATTTGCAGCAGGTACCGTTCAAATAACCACCGGAATTATTTTGGCGATCATTTTGCTTGCAATTAGCATGGTAACCGCCTATCTTTTAAAACCGCAATTTTTGCTGATACTTGGTATTTACTTTTTGATGAATCTTGCCTATTCACTCAAACTTAAACATGTTCCTCTGCTCGACATTTCAATTATTGCGATCGGATTTGTTTTAAGAGTGGTGGCCGGTGGTATTATTCCGGACATTTTCGTTTCACATTGGATATTGATTATGACTTTCCTGCTAGCATTGTTCTTAGGTTTTGCAAAACGCAGAGATGATGTAAAAATATTTATGGAAAGTGGAAAGAAAATGAGAAAATCGATCGATGGATATAATCTTGAATTCATTAATGCAGGTATGGTATTAATGGGAGGTGTTACTATTGTTTCGTATATCATGTATACCTTGTCTGACGATGTGGTGAAAAGATTGGGCAAAGATCTTTATCTCACCAGTCTTTTTGTGATCTTAGGCGTGCTGCGCTATCTTCAGATCACATTTGTTCAGGAAAAAAGCGGTAACCCAACCAAGGTATTACTCAAAGATATTTTTATCCAACTCATTCTGGTTGGATTCATCGTTTGTTTCGCAGTATTGCTTTATATCAATAAGAACGAAGGTTAATGAAGGTTTCGAATTGGGGAAAATACCCGGAAGTGGAGGCGGAAGTATTCGAATACAACAACGTTGACAAATACATTGAACTCATCCACAAAAAAAAACAGGTTATTCCACGTGGAATGGGGCGTTGTTATGGTGACTCAGCACTTGGTAAAAACATACTTTCTACTTTAAAACTTAATCACCTGCTTGATTTTAATTCTGAAAAAGGCATACTCACCTGTGAAGCAGGTGTAACCTTTGAAGAGATCATCCGACTGTTTGTTCCCAAAGGATGGTTCATGCCCGTTACACCCGGAACAAAATTTATCACCGTGGGTGGGGCGATCGCTTCCGATATTCACGGCAAAAATCACCATGCCGAAGGTACTTTTTCGGATCATGTTTATTGGATGGAAATTATAACCCCCAATGGTGAAATAAAAGTTTGCAGCAAAGATGGAAATGTTGAATTATTTAACCTTACATGTGGAGGCATGGGTTTAACAGGAATGATCACCAAGGTCTGTTTTCAATTATTTCCTATCGAAACTTCTTATATCCGTCAGGAATCCATCAAAGCAAAAAATCTGGATGAGATCATGCGAATTTTTGAGGAGTCAGGTGGTTGGACCAACAGCGTTTCCTGGATTGATTGTCTGGCAAAAGGCAAATCCTTAGGACGAAGCATCATGATGAGAGGTGAATTTGCTAAAGTGTCGGAATTGAAAACGTCCGCTCAAAAAAGCAATCCACTGAAGACACATAAGGATGGAAAATTATTTGTTCCGTTCGACCTGCCCTCCTTTACCTTGAATAGTTTGTCGGTTAAGGCGTTTAATTTTCTTTATTATAATAAACATCCGAGCGGATTAAAAAATTCAATTGTCCACTATGAAACGTTTTATTATCCGCTTGATGCCATATTGCATTGGAACAGAATTTATGGGAAGAATGGATTTACCCAATATCAATTTGTGTTGCCACCACAAACCAGCCGTGAAGGATTGATCGCTATTATCGAAAAAATTGGACAACGCAAAATGGGTTCTTTTTTAACTGTGTTGAAATTATTTGGAGTACAGGATGAGAATTTTATTCGTTTCCCCAAAGGAGGATATACTTTGGCTCTTGACTTTAAGATCAATCCTAATCTCTGGAAATTTCTCGACGAGTTGGATGAACTTGTTTTTAAATATGGAGGTCGTGTTTACCTCACCAAAGATGTTCGAATGAAACACGACATGTTAATGAAATCATATCCACAATCCCAGGATTTTATCGACAAAATAAAATTATTGGATCCCGATTTTAAATTTTCATCCGTACAGAGTGATCGGGTTGGATTAACACATTAGAATTTATTTTTTGGGCGCCCGGGCGCTACGCTTCGGGCTTCGCTTCGCTCCGGCCCTCCTTCGTCGGGCTCTCCCTTCGCATCGCTGGCGCATATTTCGCCCTTTCAGGGCTTTGATAAAATAATGTCAATTTTCTAACCCGGTCTTAGACCGGGGCTAATGATTTTGTCCCTTTGGGACGTGTTCTTATTTCAAAGGATCAAAAAAAATTGCAAGTTTCACAAAAACCGATTAAATTATTCAAATGGATTATGACAATAAATTTGTCATGTCCTGAAAGGACGAAATCATTAATCAAGGGAGAATCCCTTGGAGATAAAAACATTATCAAGCAATAAAGCCCTGAAGGGCGAAATCAATATGGGACAATCATTAACAAAAAACTATATACACATTGTGTTCACCACCAAACAGAGAAATCCAATTCTATTTGATGGTGTAAGGGAGGAATTATTCAACTACATTGGAAGAATATGTAAAGCGCATGAATGTAATCCAGTGCAAGTGGGTGGATATTTAGATCATATCCATATACTCTGCATCCTATCGAAAAATATGGCCTTAATGCAATTGATAAAAGAAATAAAGGTGGGTTCCTCCAAGTGGCTCAAAACGAAACATGACTCACTGATTAATTTTGCATGGCAAAACGGATATGGAGCTTTTTCCGTCAACCCCACCCAGGTTGATATAGTTAAATCTTATATCTGTAACCAGGTAGAACATCATAAAAAACAGGGTTTTCAAACGGAGTTCAGGGATTTTTTAAAAAAATATAGGGTGGATTATGATGAGAAATTTGTTTGGAATTAAGGGATCCTTCGCAATTTCACATTTTTTGGGCAAAGCATAGATTAAACTGGGGGCGCTGTTGTAACTTTTTGGAGCCTTTTCCAGTTAAAATTGGAAAACTAACCGCAGCCTATGAATAACGCTAACCCTTTGAATGCACCTTCCATCAACACACAAGAAGGATTTTTATACCATAATTTTGGATTTTACCGTAGCTTGGGCGAAAAAGGGAAAAGTATTTTCCTTCAGCGGGTAAAAAAATTCATTGAAAAAAAAGAATGGGAATTCTATTTTGATCCTGAACGGGATTCTTATCTCATTAAAACCCTGATCGCTGCGAGTTGTATTGAAACAACCTGGGGGCTGAAGGACAAATTCATTTCTACCTATGGAGCGTTCATTGTTCAGCTTGACGGAATTCGAATGCGTGAAGGACGTGGTTCGGGAAAAGTACAATGGATAGATGGAGATATTAGCAAGCAATGGGCAAAAATGAAGGAGGGCTCGCTGGTAACTCGTGATCGGAATAATCTGGGTGTTTATGATTGGCCAACCATTTTAGTTGACCTGGCGAGGAAAGGTCTAAGTTCAGACGATTTCTTTGAGGCTTATTATAAAGCATGGAGCAAAAATGCGATGGAAACATTCAATATAGAAGAGGATGTGGAGGAGTTTGCTGCAATCATTCGGGGATTTTATCAAAAACCTGAAGAACTTCGTTCAAAGTATCCGGAATTGTATGAACATACCAGACGGTTTTTGTATCTGGATTTGCTGGAAGGTAAAGAGCATGATTACACTTATTCTGAAAAACTGAGAACTGAACAAAAAATCAGGTCTCGTACTAGAGCTTTAATATGTGGAGTC
>JANWKQ010000065.1 GCA_025451295.1 Flavobacteriales bacterium
AACAAATGGGGATTCATGAGAAAGCTATCAAGGGAGGAAAACAAATTCAATCAGTTAATCTTTATTTTAACGGAAAAAAGAAAGCAACGTTAAAAATAGGAGAAATAGGCAAAGGTCTTTCCGAATTTAGTTATGCATTAACCTTTGAGCAGAGCAAAAATGAAATGCTTCTGGTGGATCAATTGGTTGAAAACAATAAAAAGATCTTGTGGGGTCACGAGTTTGTTGAACTCCTGGTATCAGAAAATGGAATAAATGCTTCGGTTAGGCATAACGATGAAATTATTAAGATCAAAGCCAAATATATGATTGCATGCGATGGAGCAAGCAGTCCGGTTAGGCACCAAATGAATTTTACTTTTCGGGGAGGAACTTATCAAAACAAGTTTTTCGTTGCGGATACCATTCTGAACTGGGATCAGGATTATAACCAATTAGCGGTTGCTCCTGCGAAAGGGACCTTTTGTGCCTTTCTTCCGATGCATGGTAAAAAAGGCTATAGAGTGCTGGGGACATTACCGGATAAATATTTTGATAAGGAAGATATTTCATTTCAGGAAATTGAGCAGGTGATTAAAGATACTATTGGTATTCATTTGAATTTTGAATCGGTCAATTGGTTTTCGGTTTATAAATTGCATCATAGGGGTGTGGAATGCTTTCGAAAGGGAAATATATTCCTGGCAGGGGATAGTGCACATATCCATAGTCCGGCAGGAGGGCAAGGAATGAATACCGGATTACAGGATGCTTATAATCTCTGCTGGAAACTTGCCATGGTCTTAAAAAAACAAGCTTCACCTTCGCTGTTGGATACGTATAATGAAGAAAGGCTTCCTTTTGCCAAGTGGTTATTGAAGTTTACGGATCGGGCCTTCAGCACGCTAACAAATACCAATCCCTTTGTAGCATTTGTAAGAAAGTTCATGGTCATCAATTTTGCAAGTACTATGGTTTCCTTTCAGGCAGTTAAAACGAGAGCATTTAAAATCGTCTCTCAAACCAGGTATTCTTATAAAGGGATGACCTTGTCGGGATCATATACAAAACAACGGTTATCATTCCGCGCTGGAGATCGTTTACCTTATTTTACCGATGGAAATATTTACAACCTGTTCACAGCTTCTTCTTTTCATTTATTACATATAAGTTCCGCTCCGTTGGATTTAGTGCATCAGGATAAATTAAAAAAAATGTTTTCCTTTCCTGTTAAATTGGTTGAAGAGAATCTGGATAGTAAGTGGGCTAATCGTGGTGTAAAAAAAGAATTATTCATTTTGGTAAGACCTGACAATTATATAGGTCTTATTGCAGACAAGCTGGACCACGATGAAATCAATAAGTATTTAAAAAAATCAAAATTAAACCGATAAAATAAACCCCGACCGATCATGAAAACAATCATTACTATCCTTAGTTTAATTACAATCACCCATACCGCCCAGGTAATGGCTCAATTTGGAACACTTGATGTAACATTTGATTCTGATGGAATTCAAACATTAGATATCAATTCATCTTCGGATTATATTACTGATATGGCCATTCAGACGGATGGTAAAATTATTTCAGCAGGGTTTTCTTACATCAATGCTGAACCTCTTTTTGTTGTTGCACGTCACATGACTGATGGGTCAATTGATACTAGCTTTGGAGTTAATGGTATTACTATTATTGATTTTGATGTGGATACAGTAAACCTCAATGAATGTACATCTGTGGCTATACAACCGGATGGAAAAATAGTATTGGCCGGTTTTGCGTATATGCAAACAAACGATGACTTTGCCCTTGCACGGTTAAATACAGATGGCACCCTGGATATTAGTTTTGATGGAGATGGAAAACGTACCATACATGCAGGGTTTTCAGCTGCATATAATGCAATCTACGATATTGTAATAGACGCAAATGAAAAAATTGTTTTTGCCGGTTATATAAAAGATATGGTGAATGATGATGATTTTGCCATAGGTAGACTTAACTCAGATGGAAGTACCGATAGTACTTTTGGGAATTCGGGAATAACCCAGGTGGATTTTAATACACATGACGATCGGGCATCAGGATTAATTATCCTGAATGATAACCGAATAGCTGTTTGTGGAAAAACGGATGGATTTCCAAATGTTGATTTCGGATTGGTCCTTTTATCTGCTTCAGGAAATTTGGACAATAGTTTCGATGCTGATGGCAAATTACTCACGGACTTCGGGTCAAATAGTGATGAAGCAAAAGGCATAGCCCAGCAACAAGATGGAAAACTGGTTGTTTCAGGATCCTATACAAATTTTTCTTTTGATTTTTGCGTAGCCAGATATAATCTAGATGGTGCTTTGGATAATAGCTTTAGTTCGGATGGCAAAGTGATAACAGATGTTTCACCAACTTCTACAGATGATGGTGATGAAGGAGGGATCATTATTCAACCTGATGGTAAAATACTGCTTTCTGGTTTTGTGTGTACGAGTTTTTTTTCGGACTTCGGACTGATCCGTTATAATTCTGATGGTTCATTAGACAGCACCTTCGGAAATTCTGGTAAAGTAATAACAGACCTGGGCTCTTTATCAGATTATGGATATGCCATGGCTATTCAACCTGATCTTAAAATATTGGTTGGGGGTAGCTATGATTCTGGATCAAACGCCATCGATTTTGCTATTGCAAGGTATGATGTTGGATTAATAGGACTACATGAAAATGGATTTGTAGTTAAGGCTGAGCTTTATCCAAATCCGGTCGTTGAAAATGCAATACTAAAATATCAGCTGTTGAATAAAACCCATATTACCATTGAAATAATAGATATGAATGGGACAATAGTGGAAATTATAGCTGATAAAGTTTTAAAAGAACCAGGCGAATATTTACAGACCATCTCTATTCCCAAATCTATCACATCGGGTAATTACTGTATAATCATTTCAAGTAAAAATGGATATGCTTCAATAAAATTTAAAGTTGAATGAGTATTTTATAGGAAACTACAAAACCCAAGTTCCAGGGTATTGTGATTTAGGTTTTGTTTTGGAATTTTACTGCAGCCCTTAGGGCAAGTCAATACAACCATCATAAAAAACATCCAACTCATATAGTTCGTACCTGAATAGCTTATTTTTAACGGATATATCTCCCTTCATGATCTCTTGCGCCTGTGCTTCATTTTTTACTCTCAATATGATCATTCCTTTATCACTGTAACGGCCACCTACTTCAATCTTTTTTTCTTTACGAAGATTAGATAGAAAATTGGAATGATCCTCAAAATATTTCTGTTCATAGAACTGTTTGGTTGTATCCCATGAATCACCCAAAGAATATAATACGACAAAATATTTAAGAGAATCAACATTGGAAGTTTGCCCATGCACAGAGGAAACATATATGGTGATAAATAGGATGACTGCCAGAAAAGGTTTTTTCATAGAATAAATATAACATAAAAAAAGCTCCGTAAAGGAGCCTTTTTTTATTGATAGAAAGTTGATCCTAGTGTTTTACAATAAATCTCTTTACCCGCATATCACCATTCTCATCCCGAAGTTTTATCAAATACAATCCATTTGGATATTGACCTACCTGGATATTTGAGGTACCATGAAAAGCGTTTGCATTCTGATATACCACTTTACCGGTAAGATCAACAATAGAAACGTTGGTCACTGTTTTTTCAGATGTAGATATGGTTATATAATCCGATGTTGGGTTTGGATAAACCTTGATCTCTGATTCGATGGATGGCTCACCTATGGAAGCATTGTTAAAGAATCCGCGAACAATGATATCGTCAAAAGCAACTCCTTCACCACCGCCAAGGCTTATTCTCAATGAAACCTGCGGTGCAATCATCGATGCAGGTAACGAAACAGTAAGATAGGTCCAGGTATTCATAGCTGTAAACTGGCTTCCAATGCTAAAGGTAGTGGCTCCATTGTCTACTATCACATTCATCGTGGTTGCCCCCCATCCCAATGTGTTGGTCTGGTAGTATCTGCACAGGAACTGAAGTGAATCCATACCGGTACAGTCAAAAGTATCACTTAACACAATCGCTTGATAGAACCCTCCACACATTACCTCCGGATTTACAGCCATAAACGATGACAGGTTAACGAATTCAGCAAAATTGGCATTGGCTGAGTTAAAGTCTGTGGCATCAGCCCAGGTAGCATATCCACATGGTGGGACACCATACAACAAAACAGTATCGCCTGAATTAAAGAGATTATCTACTGGAGCATTCGTAAAATCCTGGTAGAAAATATCTGTTTGTCCAACCTGTGCTTTGAGATTTGATTGAAGAAGAAAGAGAGAGATTGAAAATAAAATTGCCCTGTTTATTTTAATACTCGTAAAGGTAGATTTCATGTTAAATTGTTTGTATCAGATAGTTAATATTCAAAATAAAGATAGTTTTAAACTTCTTAAAGTTGCATTAAAAAAAAATTATAGAAGGATTTTCTGTCCTTTTTGTATTAGTCAAGGAGGGTTTAAAAGTTCAGGAACCAAAAATTCAAGGTTTTGGGATTCTGAACTTTTGAAGCTTCAGCTGGGGCGCCCAGGTGTACCTCCCGGGACGAGTTTCGAACAAATCGTAAATCCTTCATCCTAAATCCAAAAATTTCATTAGATTTGCACGCAATTTAATCAATTGCAACATGGAGCTTAGTCAAGCCAAATTCGCAGGCGAAGGCCTTACTTTTGACGATGTACTTGTAATACCAGCTTACTCTGAGGTGCTTCCCCAGCAGGTAAATGTATCAAGCCGTTTTACAAAAAATATCAAGATCAATGTACCTATGTGCTCTGCGGCAATGGATACGGTTACAGAAGCTGAGCTGGCAATCGCTATGGCTCAGGAGGGGGGAATTGGTGTGTTGCATAAAAATATGAGCATTAACGATCAGGCATTCCAGGTAAGAAAGGTAAAAAGAGCCGAAAGTGGAATGATCATAGACCCTGTTACCTTACTGAGTGATGCCATTGTTGCCGATGCTCTGAGCCTGATGAAAGAGTTTGGCATTGGAGGCATACCTGTAGTGGATAAAAACAATGTCCTGGTTGGCATTGTTACTAACCGCGACCTTCGCTTTGAAAAGGATCCGGCAAAAGCCATCAACGATATAATGACCAAGGAAAACCTCATCGTTACCAAGGAGGCACCAGACCTATTGAAGGCCGAAGGTATTTTACAGGAACATAAAATTGAAAAACTGCCAGTAGTAGATAAGGACAATAAACTCATAGGTCTGATCACTTATAAGGACATTATAAAAATGAAAGCCCGGCCCAACGCCTGTAAGGATGAACTTGGGAGACTAAGGGTTGCGGCGGCGGTAGGTGTTGGAAACGACACAATTGAAAGAATTACGGCACTTGTAAATGCGGGTGTGGATGCTGTAGTGATCGACACTGCACATGGTCACAGCGCAGGCGTAATAGAAATGGTTAGACAGACCCGGAAACTTTTTCCGGATCTGCAGATCGTTGCTGGCAATATAGCAACGGGTGCAGCCGCCGTTGAACTCGCCAAGGCCGGAGCAGATGCGGTAAAGGTGGGTATTGGCCCCGGATCAATCTGCACCACTCGTATTGTTGCTGGAATCGGTGTTCCTCAGTTGTCGGCCATCATGAATGTGATCTCAGGACTTGAAAAGAATGGGTTTGATATTCCTGTTATTGCTGAC
>JANWKQ010000066.1 GCA_025451295.1 Flavobacteriales bacterium
AAACCTCTCGCCGGCCAGCTTGCGGCGAACAGAAGACCAGATGCAACCGCTAGCAATAAAAAAATAAGCCTCTTATTCATCTTCGAATCAAAGTGCTAAACTAATGAATAATACCATTTGGTAAATAATCTAACCTTGTATTTTAAAAGGGCGGACACCCTTTTCATTAAATTTATCAATGAGGGTATCCAGTTTTTTTTGTACACCTTCGGCCGGGGATAGATAAGCGTTCATGAATAAACGAAAACCCACATAGGAACAGCCGCCGTTTTCACCATTGACAAAATATCCCGACAAAAATGTTTTTAAAAAATCCAAAGGAGCCGAACCGGTTTCTGTGGCAACCATTACCATTACCTGGTCGTTTCCTTTTATATTGGTAGCAGCAAATATAGAGGTATGATAACCTTTGTAATTCGCTTCATACCGATCACCTTTATAAATAAAACCATGGTTTTCCAGCTCCTTCAGGATAACAAATAATTCCTGTGTTCTTTGAGGATGGGTTTTAGTAGTAAATCTTTTGGCAATAAAAAATAGCACGGATAAACAAGCAACACCAATAATGGAGAGAATTAAATAATCCATGGGTTACCGCAGAATGTACAGCTTTCCAAAATTGTTCTTAAAATACTTGTCGGCAGAGGTATTCCGGTGGTCGATCACTTCACCGTTGATATTGGTGATCACCTGATATATGTACACACCTGTGGCTAGTTTATCACCATATTCATCCGTTCCATTCCATTTATAGTTGGTTATATTATCACCAACGTGGATCGGTCCGAGTTCATCCAATGTAATTTCTCTTACGACTACCCCACTGATCGTCATGATTCTGATCTTAAACTCTGTGGGTATTTCAGAGCCGGTTAAGGTGAATACAAATTGGGTGGAGGTGGAAAATGGGTTTGGATAATTAAATATATGTGTGATTGTAGATTGATTGATGACCTCAAATTTTATTTTATAATCATAGACACCACTATCCCCGTAACCGGATTCGTTTCCACTTTTATCGACTGCTTGTAATAGCAATTCATAAATTCCATCCTGTGCAGTAAGGTCAGGCCTGAATTCGATCTTCGCATAATTGGCAGGTGTCGTGGCAGGATAAAAAGCAACTTCTGAACTTCCGAAATTAATTTTGGTGGCCGTGGATGATCCCGGATATCTCAAAAACATGAGGAAATCAGCCGTGTCATCGAGCAGCCTGAACGTATTTTCATCTTTGAGTTGGATATTGATAAATGGTTTTCCTGAAACAATATCTCCATTCATAATATGAATTCCGTCGAAGGTAACATCCAGTAGAGGATTGAGTTTATCCTCGGAGACGACCATATTTCTTGATCCGATATTATTGAAATGGAATTGTTCGAGTTGCCAGATCGGAGTATATGGATTGGCCTCGACAAAGAAACTATTTAAGCCGGGGAAATTCGCTGTGGAAACCGAAAACGAATCCACCAGGTATTGACCAACAAGTAGCGAATCACGCTTCACATACTAATCATGGGTTACATTGTTCGCATCTACAATATAATACCGGATCTGTAAACTATCCATGTCATAGTCACCGATGTTTTCTATGGCTACATTAAAAGTAAGCGTTTCTCCCTGGAAGGTGGTATCATCATCATAACCCCATTGAATATTCGGATTCAATGCACATTCAGGCACACCTTCATACATCACATGCCAGTGATTAAGCTGCGAAGGTGTTTGAGTACTGTCATCCTGTGTGTACATAAATAATTTAAGCCATGGATAAATGTTGGCGTCAACACCTAATGCCGGTAAATTATAAATATCCGTTTGAGCACTTGGAATATTGCTGATGAGAATATCTTCGGTTCCATCCGCTTTTACACCAATGATACGGGCAAATTCAGTATCATAACCCTGATTTGCATCGATACTATGTTCCTGCCAGTGAAAAGATGTCCAGCTGCTTGCAGGTCCCACTAATTCTGATGTTATAGTACCATATGCCCATTGATTCTGAAGATAGGTGCTGAAAGTAATGCTATTCACATTATCTGCTCCAACCGTTTCAACCACAGAGTTGGTATCTCCTTTGATGCCATAAAATATGTAGGGAACATTCCAGGCGCTATCACGTAAAGTTCGCAATGTATCTGCACCCAAAGCTTCAAAAGCATTGATCACGGTATTATTCCAGAAAACAGGATCGCTAAAGTTGGGATAATAAAAAGTGTATGCGCCAATGAAAAAATTGTTGGGAACGTCAGCTAAAAGATCTTGTAATCCCAAATATTGAGAAGACTGCGTAAGATCATTGTACATAAATACTTTTTCGTACCGGTTATGACATCCGCAATTGTCGTTGATGTTTCCATAACCACTATGGGCAGGTTCATTATTATTCGGCGAACCGGTTGGACAATGACTCTTCCATGGCTGTAAGGTGATTGGATCAATCACCAACACATATAAAGCCGTCAATGTTGGCCAGGCACATCCACTTTCTTCCTGCAATTGACCATCAATAGTGAACTCAGTATTATAATTGGCACCGTCACCATTTAATGGAGGATTCGGATTCGTAGTAATTTTGAGTTCTTTGTAAACTGGCACAAAATCAAATGTTCGCGTTGGGCGATTGTCGTTGATATATAAATAATCATCGTTTTTGAACTGGAAGAAATGATCCTGCCCCCAACCATATTTTCCATCGATCACCTGAAAGGTACTTTCTTTGAAGCGGTAATAAACTCCGGTGGCTGCCGAATCAACTCCAACCCTCCAGAAGTAGGCTATGCTATCACCGGCAGGTAACGGAATTAATTGTCCTGGATCCCATTGAACAACACCACCGCCCTGATTGATGATCGTTTGCCTTAAGAAAGGACTATCAAATAAGTCGGTTGTATCCAGTTCGAACTTATAATTCCTTGGAGCCGCAAACGGGTCACCTGTACTTGCTTTTAATGGAGTAAACTCATCAGGGATCACGGCATATTTATAAGGATATACGGGTACAATGTCCGAAGAAATGATGTTGAGTTTCGTGATCAATTGGTTGTTCAGAAAATCTTCATCTTCTACAATAAAACTTTGTGGGTCAAGGTCTGCTCGTATAGTGAAAATATTTTCACCAAAGCTGGTGGCATAATCTACAGGAAGGAAAAATTCTACGGTATCCTTATAATAAATTCCTGCGGTTCTATTGAAACTATAAGTAGTATCCGGAACACCAGTTTCAGGGAAATTTCTTCCGATGGTTAATTGATATGGCTGACTAATGGTTCGTCCCAAATTGGTAACAATCACTTTCATTTTAAAGGAATCCATTTCCATAGTAACAATGGAGGGCTCAAAGGAAACATTGCCGACCTGGAGATCAATATCAGGCAAAGAATCTGAATTAAAATGAAGAGCAGGATCACCATGGAACTGAAAATCCAAGGCATTTACCTTGAAGGTTGAGTTATATGCAAAACTCTGTGTGACATCCGATACGGCATCCCGATGTGAAATTCCCATGGGCTCATAATAGTGATCAACGGATATATTCTGATACAGGTTGTTGGTGATGAATTGTAATGGTGTTTCAAATCCTAATGAAGTGGAAGCGATAAAAGCAATCGCCCCCCGATCAGATGGAAGTACGAATCGTTCGCTGATCAATTGAGCTTCCTGGAAAAGATCTCCAGATAAACATCCGTTGACGACATATACTGGATATTTCCCAAAATTGTACATCTGTTCAGGCTCATCCACTATATAAGCAAATCCTTGTCCGCTGCTATGACCAAAAACCGTTACCAAAGAAACCCCTTTTACATTGAGAAATTCTCTGATTGAATCGACTGTGTTTGGCTGAAAAGTGGCAGCACCGTTTAATGCAAAGGTGGTTACGCTTCCGCCAAATAAGGTGTCTTCGATAATGTTTTTATATCCATTTACATACGTGAGGAAGTTGGCATCACTGGCAAAATGTAATACACTCTTCATCCACTCGGGATGTGGCAAGGTGGATTGAGCCGTTTCGTATCCTGTTACTTTATTATAATAGTCGATCACGTGGTTTGTATTGGCTGCCGCTAATCTACCAATGGAACAATAGAGTCTGCCATTTCCGGTAATGTCATAAGCAAACATATTATCGCAGGGATTGATCCCCAAAGTTGGCAACAAACTTTGAACATATTTAGATGGATCCTGACGAATGAAATCATGCTTAATGCTTTTACCCACCATAAATACATAGGAGGGTTTAACGGTCCAATCTGCATTTGTCATCCGCAGAAAATTCTGGATGCTGGTTGGATGATTCCGAACCCCAAATCCAAACTGATCATACAATTCTTCCACATCGATCAACGAAGTATTATAACCTGAAGCAGTCTGGCGATAATTTTCATAGATCCCGCAGATAGACATCAATGATTTATGCGTGATCATAACATAATCTCTGTCAATCAAACTAACATCCGATTCAAAGTCTCTGAATTGTGCAAAATGGGTTGGATCAGTTGAAACCGGGGCTACCTGTGAAATGTTAAGAATGGCCGCATCGGAAGTAATATAAAGTCTTTTGTAAGCAGTGGAAGAGGCATCATCAGGTATAATGGCCTGTAAAGTTCCGGCATTATCAACTACTGGGATCTTTTTTCCATTGGTAACATCAAATATCCAGGCGGTACTGGATTGCGCATTAAAATTAGTTATATCGACTCTTTCTTTTATATCGACAGGATCGTTTGGCAAATACATCGTTTGTTCCGTCCGATTGCTCAGGTCGAAGATTTGAGGCATTGCCAGCTTATAATAACCAAACCCGTTCCTGGTGTTGGGATTGGCGTCACCCAGGAAATTTACCCTAAACGGCTCGGATGAGCCTTGAAGCGAAATAGAGTTAATGTCAAATTGATGAATATTATAATTATATCCGTCCATAAAAGTATCAACCACTAAGGGTACATCCGAAACCGTAATCTGGTGATGATGATCAGGGTTAGTAGTTAATGGATTATTACATGTAACCACACGTAATTCCAAATGGGAGTCAGGGGTTCCCACACCTGTAAATATCGTAGTTTTAAAACCATTCAGTGCAGGTGCAGTCCAAGTAGGAGAATAAGAAGCAGCGCCTGTGTACAATGTGCAATATCCTTCACCAGCAGTATATTCAGACATGATTAGGCCACCAGCCAAAACCTCACCCGCATAATAATCAGTGTTCAAACCTGCTCTTCCTTTATAAATATAATAAGGTGCCGGGGTATAGGATCCAAAACTTACATCTGTTTCCAGGTTATATCTCAGGTTGGAGGTTGAACCATTCCAGGTTAAATAATAAACAGAAGTATCATTGAATAAACTATAGGCAGGATTTAATTGCTCCACCGAACCGTTCATATAAATGGCACTGTCTAACCAACCATCATTTGGTTCCGCAAAAAATTCAATATGATCTGTGCTGTTAAAAATACCATCGCCTTCTCCCTGGATATAAATCGGGATTTCCTGTCCATGAAAAAAGAGCTGAAGATTTCTGGCATCAAAACTATTTACATTAATACCTGCATTGGCCAATGTAATCGAATCCAGGTGATAAATACCGGTCTGCGTGATCGGGAATTTATAATACTGCTGTGTATAATTGATCCATTCATT
>JANWKQ010000067.1 GCA_025451295.1 Flavobacteriales bacterium
GGAACGAAAAAGGAGAAGTCAAAAATTTCCCCTTGGTGGATATGGAGTTTAATCCTGAATCCAACATGGTGCAATTTTTATTTGCTCCGGCAGAAATTACTTCCGGCATCGAAGAAAAAGCTATTGCGATTGCGAAAGAAGTGATTCAAAAACTGGACATGGTTGGTATTCTGGCTGTGGAATTATTTCTCACCAAACAGGGAGAGGTATGGGTGAACGAAATTGCTCCACGTCCACATAATAGCGGACATCATACGATTGAAGCTAATATATGCAGCCAGTATGAACAGCATTTGCGTTCTATCTGTAATCTACCACTTGGTGAAACCGAAGCTGCATTACCAGCGGTGATGGTGAACTTATTGGGTGAAAAAGAATTTACGGGTGTTCCTCATTACGAAGGTTTTGAAGAAGTGATCCAAATGCCAGGCGTATATGTGCATTTATATGGAAAAGGGCAAACCAAACCTTTTCGCAAGATGGGGCATGTAACCATTATTGATGAGAACATGCAAAAGGCGAAGGAAAAAGCATTGGAGGTAAAAAACATTTTGAAGGTAAAGTCGAAGTAAAGGATTTAGCTGTATACCAGCACAACATGAAACTGACAAACTATATAATGCTGATTACTTTAATGACTACTTGTATTGCCTTTTCGAGTGCACAGCAGTCTGTTAAGCTGGGGAATAAATCCTTTATAATTCCGGATTCATCCATCGCCATTTACTCCGCACCTTATGCACCCAACATTGCCAGCATTTGTTATTTTGAAATTAAAAACGACACAGCCTATTATTACGATTTATACTATGATGCCGCTACACTTAAAACACTGCTCAGTGTCCACATAAGAAAGATATCCTTAAAGGATATTGATTATACGCTATTAAAGCTCGAAAAAGAACTTTTTGACATTGACCATTACTACAGTTATAGCTTTAAAATCTATGATAAGAATGAAGAGTCGAATGAAAAAATGATTCGCCAGGTTTACAAAAAAACGGGGGCCAATTCCTACGAATTTGAAGAGAGCAAATATGGGATCATTACAATCCCGTTTAATAAGGAAGAAAAAGCTAAAAAGGTGTTTGCATTAATCCAATCATACCAACAATAATTGATAAAATTCTGAAAGCAAAAGCCAAATGAAAAAACTTTTTTTTATATCCATCATCTTCTTCTGTTCCATTGGCTATTCGCAAACGAATATCTCAATCGCTGGAAAAGTATATAAACCAAAAGGCACACTCGTCTTTTCGGATTCGATCACTTACAAGCGTTCTCAGGAATCAACCAACACGTATGAAAAACATTATGTTCAGTTTAAGAAAGACAGTTTAATATGGATAATGACCCAGGCGAACAATGGAAAAGTTTCATCCATCATAGAATATAGAGTTGCCATCCGTGATCTTGACTTCAATCATAAACTGAGCGGAATCACTGAATACAATAATCTGGAATTTGGCACCAATCATTGTCGGCTGGTGCTCCTGTCAAAGGAGTCGAAACCGGCGGTTCAACTCAGGGTGTTTACACCTGAGGGAATGGCCAAACAAAGCATTGCCCTCATGGTGGATATAAAATGCAAAGACAGAAAAACGGCCGAAAAAATATGGAAGAAGGTCAATAAAAAATAAAAATCCATTAATCGATCAGCATATGATACGAAAAATTTCATGTTCCATCCTATTATTTCTGGCAGCCACTTTTGTATACTCGCAAAAGACCATTGAGTTAGCAGGCAAAAAATTTACCATTAAAGGTGAGCTTCTCTGTGCATATACGGATGATTCATTCAGCGAGGCAGTTGAAATGGAATGTTATATCGATCTTACAAAAGACAGTATCTTCTACTATGAAGTCGGCTATCAGGATGGCAAGCCTAGCATTTTGAATGTAGATAAAGTTGCATTAAAAGATCTGAGTCCGGAAGAAAGTCCATTCATTTTTGATAGCCAATTTCGGCAAAAAGGAAAAATATTCTATGAACTTCATGTTTTTACAAAAGATTTTCAGGACCTCGTCATCCACCTTCATCAGACGAAGTATAGCAATGGCAAAGATATGTTTGGATTAATCAACATTTGTTTTAAGACGGAAGACGAGGCCAAAAAGTACAATGAAAAACTACGGCTATTGGTTAAATAATATGAGCCGAAAACTAACCATCCTTTTATTTCTTATTAGCTTTTTCTATATGACCCGTGGGTTTTCTCAATCCACCATCAAGATCGGTTCAGTATCATTTAAGAAAAACGGCGAATTGATCTCGAGCCATCTATACAATGGAAAAAAGGTGGAGTTCTACTATTATATCGAAACCGACACAGTGGTAGTAGATGAATTTCATAGCTGGGATAATGTATATGTAATGTTGAACAGGAGTAAGACTCATCTAAAGGATCTGAATCCTGAAAAAGCGGATATAAGCACCAAAGACATTAATCGGGAAGGAGCAATCAGGTATCTGCTTGATATTCCACCTCGCTCCGGCAAACAAATCATCACAGAGAGTTGGAATGCGCAGACATCCTATTGGAAATCTCTCGACTGGCTATATCTTACTTTTACCTGTGAAAGCGAAACACAAGCGAAAGAGTTACTTGATAAGCTCAAGGAAGCTGCCGACTAAGCTCCGTTCAATTAAAAAAACTATCTTAACTTTGATCCATTGAATCTTTTTGTATGACACCAATCGTTGGAATTATCATGGGCAGCAAATCAGATCTTCCAATCATGAAGGAAGCGGCCGATTTTTTAGAAGAAATGCAAATCCCATTTGAAATTACCGTAGTATCTGCCCACCGCACCCCGCATCGCATGGTAAAATATGCTGAAACCGCTGCGGAAAGGGGGATCAAAGTGATTATCGCCGGGGCCGGAGGCGCTGCACATTTACCAGGTATGGTTGCTTCCATTACCACCCTTCCTGTAATTGGAGTGCCTGTAAAATCAAGTAATTCAGTAGATGGATGGGACTCTATCCTATCGATCCTTCAAATGCCCAATGGAATCCCGGTAGGCACAGTTGCATTGAATGCCGCTAAGAATGCGGGCATACTGGCTGCGAAGATATTAGCGATATCAGACAAGAAGATTGCCACCAGCATCAAAAAATTTCAAAAAGATTTAAAGGGCAAAGTATTGGATACTACTAAAGATTTTGATAATTTGGGTTTCAAATTCCAGGCGAACAAATTCACCGGGGAATAAGAACAACCCTTGCATGAAAAAAACTTTACCACTCCTATTTCTTCTTTTATTTTTTTCAGGAAAAATATTTTCACAATATGAAGCCATCGGTGCCAGAGGTTCTGCTATGGGAGATGCTTCGGTTCCCTTCACGGATACCTGGGCCGTATTTAACAACCCTTCTGCTTTAGGTTTTACAGATAAGATCCAACTCGGCTTTTCCTATAAAAATAATTTCCTTATCAAAGAACTTAGCCAATATTCGCTTGGGTTTTCCTTGCCTATTAAAAAAGTGGGGGTACTCGGGTTTGGTATTGATCGTTTTGGTTACAGCGAATTCAGTTCGAATAAATTTGGACTCAGTTATAGCAGAAAATTTGGAAAAATATTTTCGTTAGGTGCACAGGTCAACCTGCACTGGTTACATATTGGTGATATTTATGGGGACAAAGTTACCGCCAGTGGTTCCATTTCATTTCTCATCAAACCAATCAAAAACTGGATCATTGCGGCAAATGTGTACAATATTACCGCCACACCCATTTCATTTGATGCCCGTGATCGCATCAATACCATTTTCAGATTAGGAACCTGCTATACCATTGCCGAAAAATTGCTAGTCAGCATTGAAGGCGAAGCGAGTCTTCAATATGATCCCACTTTTAAGGCGGGCCTCGAATATAAACCGATTGAATTACTTGCCATCAGGGCCGGGATCAATACTTATCCAATGAGCCCTACGTTTGGATTTGGGATCAACTATAAAAAAATATTATTTGACTTTGCCGGTAAATGGCATCCGGTGTTAGGATTTTCTCCAATTGCATCATTGGCATATTCATTTGGCAAATGATTTTTTTGCAAAACCAGATAAGCTCATTCAAGCTGTCATTCCGACCGCAGTGGAGGAATCTATCCAATATTCAAAGACAAGATTTCTCCACTGCGGTCGAAATGACAATAAATTGGTTTTGCAAAAAAATTCAAAAAAAATTATGGATTATCCTGTTATTGGGCTCTACTCCCCTTTTCTCCCAAATCCAGAACAACAACGAAACCGTTAAAGGTGAAGTAATTGATCGTTTATTGGAATCCATTGCCGAACAAAATGGTGATAATGCCGATTATACCAATCTCATCGAATGGCTCGACGAATATTTCTATAATCCACTCAATATTAATACGGCCAAAAAGGAAGATCTGGAGAAACTCGTGATCATTGATGAAACACAGATCCTCGAACTGGAACGGTATATCAAAATTCACGGACCTCTGCTAAGCATTTATGAATTACAGCTTGTAAGAGGCTGGGATAAACAAACCATCTTTCTCATCCTTCCATTTATCAAAGTAATTCCGGCACTTGAAGAAAAAAAACGGACCTTCAAAAATTATCTTCAATATGGAAAACATGAAGTGTTAATGCGCTATCAGCAGATATTCGAGGAACAATCGGGTTTCTTACCAGATACTTTGGGCAATACCGACTATCTGGGATCACCACAACAACTCTATTTCCGTTATCGCTATAGTCATTCTGATAAATACAGTTTTGGGTTCACAGCTAAAAAGGATAGAGGTGAGGAATTCTTCGGCGGAAATAACTCCAGGGGGTTCGATTTCTATTCGGGTCATATTTTTTTGAAAAAATTGTGGAAGTTCAAATCCATCGCCCTGGGTGATTATCAGCTACAGATTGGTCAGGGTCTTAATTTCTGGAAAGGATTCGGCTTCCGTAAATCTTCCTTCAGCACTTCTATCATAAGACATTCCAGAGGACTTGGCGCATACACCTCGGCTAACAGTAATAATTATCTAAGAGGAGGTGCATTTGAGTTGGAACTCTGGAAATTCACCTGGACTTCTTTCTTCTCTTATGATCTGAAGGATGCTACAACTGATTCCACTTCAACCCAGGAAGTGATCACCAGTATCTCTAACACTGGCTTACACCGAACCTCGAATGAAGTAAGCAAGCGTGAAAGATTTACTGAAATGGTAATTGGGAATTATGTTCAGTTCAATCATTCTTTTATCAGTGTTGGTGCCGGTGTTTATTATACAAAGTACAATCTAAATTTTCAACAGGGATCTCAATCCTACGATCTCTATGATTTTACAGGCAACTATCAGTTAAATGGTGGTTTTGATTATAAAATGAGATTGGGTAACGTTTTTTTATTCGGTGAATTGAGTATTGATAAAGATTTTAACCATGCCTTGATCCAGGGACTGGAATCTTCTGTTGGAGGTTTTCATTTTTCTATGAGTTACCGCGACTATTCAAAAGGCTTCAACAATTATCATAGTAATGCCTTTGGTGAAAATAGTCTCGCCAAAAACGAAAGAGGATTTTATCTTGGAATGCAGGGTGCCCTCTTTGGAAAATTCACCTTCACTTCCTATTTTGATATTTACCAATTCCCCTGGTTAAGGTACAATGTAGACGCACCTTCATGGGGATTCGACGGTATTACACAGATCAATTATTCCCCCTCCTACAATTCCAATCTCTATCTGCGTTATAAACTATCGCAAAAAGCGCAGAATAGTCTGCTTGATGATACTTATACCGAACCTCAGGTGGATGTGATGCAACATAATATCAGGTTACATGCAGTATTCAAGGTTTTGCCCTCCGTTTCATTACGTTCGAGAATGGAAGCAGTATTTATTTCCAGACCGGATGCCAGTTTCCGGTGGGGATTTTTAGCTTACCAGGATGTAAGCTGGCAACCCTTAAAAATTCCAATCTCAGCTTCGGCTAGATTTGCTATTTTCCGTACAGATGATTTTGATACAAGGATTTACGCCTATGAAAATGATCTTTTATACAACTTCTCGGTTCCATTCTATTATTATAAGGGTATCCGCTGGTATGTGAACTTTACCTATAAACCGGCAAGAGGGCTAAGCATAGCCTTGCGATTGTCACAATTCATTTATCCGGAAGAAACTTCGGTAGGAAGCGGTTATGATATGATCAATGGCATTACCAAAACAGAGATCAAGATCCAGCTCCGCTATCGTTTCGGAAATATTCATAAGAAAAAAGAAACACGTCTTGATATCGAAGATGCCAACGATTAATATTTGGTGTACTTTGTTGCCTAAATGAAAAAGGATTTCATTTTTTTTATCTGGTTGGGTATCTGGTTTACCGGAAGTCTGCTCGTTTTATTTTTCACTCAGGGATTGGGCGATCATTCTGATGGGCTCATGCATTATATGTTGGCCAAATATGCTCATATACATCCTGAAAATTTCCTGGATCCATGGGCTAAAACCGGCTATACCACTGTTGCCTGGCCCTTTGCCCAATTCGGTTTAAAAGGTGCAATGTTCATGAACATTCTTTGCGCCGGAACCAGTATGTGGTTGGTGTATAAGATCAGTAAACATCTCCAGATCAAACATGCATGGATTGCCTTCATTGTGCTCTCTCTCTCCACTTATTATTTCAAGCTGATGTTCTCGGGATTAACCGAACATGTTTTTTCGCTGGTCCTCATAACGGTCATCTATCTTCTTCTTAAAAACAAATGGTTAATCGGCACATTGATTTTATCATCCCTTCCTTTTTTCAGACAGGAAGGATATATAATTATGGCAGCACTCATTCCATTCTACCTGTATAAAAGAAAATTCAGGTTCATTCCACTCTTATCCTCAGCGTTCATATTGGTTGGTCTCATTGGAGGGATTTATTATCATAACATGATGTGGATTGTCCGGTCAAATCCCTATGGATATTCACAGAGTTATGGAAGTGGACCCTGGTGGGCCTTTTGTATAAAACTATATTATAACATCGGTTTGGTCAATCTTCTGTTTCTGATTCTCGGGATCATCACATTATTCGTTACCCTCCTTTCTTCAAGATTTAAAAAAGGAGCCACGGAATTCCTACTTGTATTTTTTCCTTTCTTCAGTTTCTTTATTGCCCATTCGCTTTTCTGGTATTTGGGTATTTTTCATTCCATGGGTTTACAAAGGGTATTAAATTGTGTTACACCACTTATGGCGATCATTGCAGCATTTGGTGTATCAAAGATCTTGTCAGGAATTTCAGAGAAATTTCGAACACCTGTGATGGCTATTATGACCATTCCATTGGTTATTTATCCTTTTCTTCCAGGACAATCCAATGTAAATCCGAAAAAAGATTTTGCATTAACCGAATATGAAAGAAGGATGCGGGATGCATGTGAATTCATCAATATCCACTATGAGCATTCGCTTATTTACGCTGAACATCCCCTGATCCCTTATTTTTTAGATATCGATCCTTTTGACACCCGGAAAATGCGAAGGATATTTCAAATAGATTTGTCAAAGGTACAGGCAGGAGATATTATTCTTTGGGAAAACGATCTTGCAGGTACACAAAGTGGTTTGCCGGTAAAAATGCTATTTGAAAACAAAAGATTCGCTGGTAAGCGAAGTTTTCAAACAAAGAATGATTATATCGTTGTTTTTGAATGTAAACAATAAAGCCGCTCTAGAACGGCTTATTTTTTATTTTAATTTAAAGGCTTTCTTCACCTTATCCACATAATCCAGTTTCTCCCAGGTAAAGAGTTCAACTTTCACCGTCTTCTCGTTTTCCTTTCCCTTATTAAACGTCTTGGTTACGATCTCATTCTTTCTACCCATATGACCATAAGCAGCTGTTTCCTGGTAAATAGGATTTCTCAATTTAAATCTTTGTTCAATGGCATATGGACGCATATCAAAGATCTGCTCCACCATTTTGGCAATCTCTCCATCCTTCTTCTTCACTTTGGCTGTGCCATATGTATCAATGAATAATCCACAAGGTTGAGCGACACCAATAGCATAAGAAACCTGCACCAACACCTCATCACATAATCCAGCCGCTACCAGATTCTTGGCGATATGACGTGTAGCATAGGCTGCCGACCGATCCACTTTGCTCGGATCTTTTCCGCTAAATGCACCACCCCCATGTGCTCCTTTACCACCGTATGTATCTACAATGATCTTTCTTCCGGTCAAACCTGTATCACCATGTGGACCACCAATTACAAATTTACCAGTTGGATTAATATGATAAGTGATCTTGTCGTTGAATAATTTTTGCAACGCCGGCTTTAATTGTTTTTTTACTCTGGGAATAATAACCTCAATAATATCTTTTCTGATCTTATCGAGCATTTTTTTATCCGTATCAAAATCGTCATGCTGCGTAGAAACCACAATCGTATCGATCCTGATGGGTTGATTATTATCTCCATACTCGATCGTTACCTGGCTTTTTGCATCAGGTCTTAAATACTTCAATTCTTTCCCTGCACGACGTGTTTTTGAAAGTTCCTGTAAAATTTTATGTGCCAGGTCAAGCGCCAATGGCATATAGTTATCCGTTTCACGGGTAGCATAACCAAACATCATTCCCTGGTCGCCAGCTCCCTGTGCATTTGCTTTTGCTTCGAAGTCCAGTTTTTTTGTACTGCGATCAACCCCACGATTAATATCGGCGCTTTGTTCATGAATGGCGCTAAAGATCCCACATGAATTCGCTTCAAACATATATTCGCTTTTGGTATAACCAATATTGCGGATTACCTCACGTGCAATATCCTGCACATCCAGATAACTTTTTGATTTCACTTCTCCGGCAAGTACCACCTGTCCGGTTGTTACCAAGGTTTCACAAGCCACTTTCGAATTCGCATCATATGCTAAAAAGTGATCAATCAATGCATCACTGATCTGGTCAGAAATTTTATCCGGGTGACCCTCAGATACAGACTCGGAAGTAAATAAATACGGCATGTTTAAATGGTTTTAAAGAATTGGTGCAAAAATAGAAAAAAAAATCAGTTGCCTGAAACAAAGCGATTGGCTGGTTTTTGCTTGATTTTCTTGGGGCTTCCTGCCTACCTACTATCCCTAGCCAACCCCCACGGCGGGCGGGTGTTACGCTGATTCACCCCTAACCCAAAACAAGCTGAAGCGTTCAAAGTTATTTGGAGGGACGAACAAAGTCGTCAAATACCAGCTCACCACTCTGATAGTTAAGGATACAAACCGCCATTCCGGATAGTGTAAGCTTCTGTTTCCTATACAAAAAGCAAAGCCACCCTTTTTCGTCGACATAGATCGTTTTGAAAAAATAATCACTCATACCACGCATGGCATGTTTCTTCAGCAATTGTCCACCCCTGTATACCGACATATTAAAATGATCCTGTTCATCGCCTTGTTCAACAAATACCAGGCAATCCGGGCTCATGGGTTCATAAACCTCCGTGTCCGACTGAACCTGTTCAAACCGGTAAACTTTCAAAAGACCATCTTCCTCTTCATCATAACCTTCTTTCAGTTTTTCAAATTCAAGTGGTGCATTTAGTTTCAGCGAAAGATCGGTCGTACTCCTTTTTACAAATTCGCTTCTCAGATCCAAATTCTTTCCACGCTGACTTCCCCCTTTGGTAAATTTCAGAAGATGAAGATCGAGTACATAATGCTCGAAAATATCAAACGAATCGCCATTCTCCGGCATAATTCTCCGGGCACCTAAAATATGGATGAAAGCTCCACCCTTGTCTTTTAAAAAAAACTCCGCATAGGTTAAAGGCTCATATTTCTTTCTCAATAAAACAAAAAATACAATAGCTGCCATGAGCACCATTGACCCTCCTATGCTTAATATAGTAGCCATATCCATGGCATAAAAATAATAAACTGGATATAATAACAAATGCCACCCTTAAAGTGGCACTTGAAAATTTGCGATCATCAACAATACGATCTCTTCCATGGATAATAATTGATCCGTGTATGAATTCGTTGCATAAAATAACCCAGGTTTGCACTGGAAATATAGTAGCATCCATTCAGCCTGTCCTGGATAAATCTTCGGTGGGCCTGCAAGGCTAAAAAGCTTCCCATCAGCACCCACGCCAAGCCTGCCATTTTTAAGATCACCACGAGATTGGTGAATTTAAAAAACAGGAGGACCATAAATCCCGACTCCATCACCATCGACACCAGCATATCGAAGAATACTTCTTCGAAAAAAGCTTCCTTCACCTGGATCAGGATCAGCAAGGCCAATGTCATTCTTTTTAAGGTGGCTCTCAGGTATTGTTTTCTAACCAATACTCCCAGAAACCATTGAATGATAAAATAAACCGAGAGTTTACTTATCGCTTCCACATCATAGTTGCTATACGCATACATTGATCGTTGGAAGATCTTTACGAACGACATTTCGAATGCAATCGGCATGATGGCATACAGCATCAGGTCATAAAGAACCGTGAACATTTGATTACCTCTGTTCCCGAGGTTAGTTTGCAAGCTGTCTCTTGCCAGCACTTGTGTTTTCATGTTGTTTTTAGTTTTTAATGGTTAAACAAAAAAAATCCCGATGAGCTTATCGCTATCGGGATCGAAAAAATTTATAGATGATTATTTAATATCGGTTGAATAAAATGCACATCGATCCCTTATGGCTGGCTGGATACCAACAAATATGGATAAACCGGGTTGATTGTATGTTTTGCATTTTTTGCATGCGACAAATATAATTGCTTTTTTTTATTCGTGCCACATCAATTCAAAAATAAATTTAAAATTCTACCTGGGGATCAGATAATATGAATAGACCGAAGTGTCCAGATTCTCCAGAAAATCCATGTGGGTATAGGTTTGAAGCACTCTCGGATCTTTTTTACTAAAAATAAATACAGGATAGTACATTGACCTGAATCTGGGTTCCTTCAGAATATTTTTGTACAGATCGTGATCCCAGGTGTCGGTTGCATAGGCCTCTGTATTCTCATACAGATCATAATCGGAGGAATCGTTATACAATCTTGTATAGAAAAACATATCCGGTTTGAGCTGATAAAAGACATCGATATTAAATGATCCATGATTTTTAAATCCCGTCTTGATCTTAGACGCATGGGCCATTTTTACATTATTCAATCCCATAAGATCAATGGTCTCCCCTTTGTACTGATATCCCATTCCACCGGTCGTATGCACTCCATTGCTTGGGTAAGGGTGCTGGTATTGAAAAAATTCGTTCAGCTTATCAGCTGAATGCCTCTCCCAGGCCGCCAGCTTAAATTCAAAGGCGATCCCATATTTATAATGTGCCAGGTTCCGGTAATTCACCCGGCAAGAGAAAAATATTCCAATGAGGGCTAAACATACCGATACATAACCATACCACTTCTTAAGTGGAAGTAAGATGAGAAAAGACAGCACGTAAAACAATGCCAGCAGTGGAATGGATGGCTGAATGAAACGGAATAATCCAAAATGATCACCACCGGTATACAAAGGGATCAGATAGGTGATGACCACTATTCCGGAAAGAACAGCGAGCACCATGGCCTTTTGTTTACGGAGAACAAATGCGATCAAGGTGATCAGCATACAAAGGATCGGAACTTCCAGATGAATGGTAAAATAATGGAAGAATTTCTGCATATAGATTTTTCCCGCATAATAATTGGCCCACTTATCAGCTGATATTTTAGCGTAATAGGTATTAGGAAATGGATATCCAAAATAAGACAATCTGAAAATGGTAAGTAATCCAATGGCAGAAGCAAAAACCAATATTGAAACGAACATGGGTTTAACCACAGGCCTTGGTTTTTTACCGTTGGCCAGAAAGAGCAGAAAGGCCCTTGTTACCAGGGCAAAGCATCCCCATAAATAACTTTCGGGCCTGGTGATCACAAGCAATACGAGAAAAAGGTGAATGTTTATAGACTGATTTTTATTGGTAATATATTCCTGCAAAATATGAATGAAGAGAGAGACGAGAATAAAGCTCCACAATCCGGTTTCCATGAGGGTAAGGATCGTCCATTCAGTATACCCCGGAATGAGAAAAATAAATCCGGATATAAGGATCGTATATGGACTGATCATTTTCCGGTTCCCAAAAAACCTGTCAGCAAAAAGGCAGATTTTCCAAACGGTTGCAGTTACGAGAACAATATTGAGGCATAAAAGAGGGAATTCCGGTTTGGAAGTAAACAGATAAAAAAAAGATCCGATAAGCACCCATAATAAGGAAGTAAATCCTTCCACATGTTCTCCGCCCGGATGAAAAACAAAACCGTGGCCCAGGGCCAGGTTTCGCATATAAACAAAGTAAATATTGGCGTCATCAATCCCTACCAGCGGCTTTTCATATTTAATCCAATACAGATAAGCTGCAACGGCAGTAACTACCAGCAAGACCCAAAATAACCCGAACTTATACAGGGGCTTTTTATAATAGTCCATTCTATACAAAAATAACTAAAATACATTGCAGCCCAGGCATACCCAAAACACCCCATTGGCCAATAAAATTGGTATCTTCGCCCACCAATTGATTATATCCACCAAATAAAAATGACATATTTAACCACCCTTCGTTTAAATGACTTAAACTAGTATACTATGAAATTAAAGATCAATCTACTGCTTGTTTTTCTTTTATCAACTTTTGCATTCACGTATTCCCAAACTCCTGAAAAATGCAGCGAGGCAAGTTATACCATCGAAGGTGTTTTTGCGAATAGCTCAAGTTCCGCACCTATATTAAAAGATGCTTCCACAACAGAAGTAAAAGTGGGTGACAAAGGAGATCTCTCAAAATATTTTGAGGAAACCTTATTCGGCTTTAATACGCAGGGATGGATGGACATTGGCTCGGTGGAAGTTACGTCCATAAAAAACGGACAGATCACTTTCAAGGTATTGGAAAAAAGATCGGTTGTAACAATCAACGGTGAAGAAAAAAGTCATTTCGTAGCCGGAAAGATCATCAAATTTGTGAGCTATCAATATAAAACACCCACCAAAAAGACTTATTACTGGACCGATGGTGTGAAATTAAAGGCTGAAGGAAATAAAATTTGCAATGATAAAGTGGGTTTATGGAAATATTATTTTGAGAATGGCAAGTTAAGTGGTTCAGAAACTTTCGATAACAGCGGCGTTTTAAATGGGGAGTATACTGATTATTTTGAATCAGGTCAGTTAAAGGAAAAAGGGAATGAAAAGAATGGAGAACTGGATGGAGAGATCGTTGTATATTTCGAAAACGGGTTAATCCACAAATCAGCAAATTTCATTAACGGTAAAAAAAATGGATCCTATAAGGCTTTTTATAAAAACGGAAATAAAAAGACAGATACCGAATATAATATGGATATAAAAAGTGGTAAGTATACTGAGTGGTATGAAAACGGGAATCTAATGGCTCAAGGATCATATAACAGCTCGGGAACAGAAGATGGACATTGGATCTATTATACTGAAGACGGACAATTGGAACGTGAAGGTGATCTGGCTGATGGTAAGACCAATGGGGTATGGAAGTATTATAATAAATATGGAAAACTGGATCATGAAACGACCTGGAAATATGACAACATTATAGGACCCTATAAATCCTATCACTCAAATGGTGCCCTATTATCCGAAGGAAACCAGGTGGATGGCCAGGAAGACGGACCGTGGAAAATCTATTACGAGGATGGAACAATTTTCAAAACCAGTACTTACAAAAGTGGAACACCCGTAGGACCTTTTTTTGTTTATCACATGAATGGAAAGATATTCGAGCAAGGAACCTTTAACGAAAATGGCCAGAGGGAGGGCGAAGTAAGTATTTTTTATGACAACGGAAAGCCCAAAGAGAAGGGTAAATTTCTCGATGGAAATAAAACCGGTAAATGGTTTGAGTGGGACGAAAAAGGAAAAAAGAAAGTCGTGAAATATTAAACAGGTATGAAACTAATTTGGTTTATCTTTTCTCTAATCCTTTTTTTACCCATAAACGCCCAGCAGAATGTAGGTAAGTGTGGAGACCCTGATTATTCCGTTGCTGGCAAAATAAATAGCCTGAATGCTTCTACCATTACCATCTTGTTTCAGGAAACCCCGGCTGTAAAAGTCGGGGATAAGGGAGAAATTCTTATAACCTATGAGGAAAGTGGTTATGGAATTTTATGGTCTACCGAAAAATTTTCAATGGCCGAGGTTTCCGTGGTATCGATTTCCGGAAAGACCATCTCGTTTAAAATAATCGAAAAAAATCCGCCTCCGGTTGATACTCCCCGGGTAAAACAATATATTCATTTTAATGTGGAAAGTAAGGTCAGCTTTAACAGATACACTTATAAAGCTCCTGCACAAATAAAGGAAAGCTGGTCCAACGGAAAAACGAAGGAAACAGGCACAAAGGTTTGCGATCTTAAAACGGGAGACTGGAAATACTATAACGAAAACGGAACGCTACTATCAATTGAGCATTTTGATGATCACCATCGTAAAAATGGAATTATTGAACAATACGACAGCACTGGAATATTAAAATCAACAACAACATACTGGAATGGTGTCCAACACGGGTCATTTATCAAATACCATTCAAATGGGAAGAAAGCTGTACAAGAAATTTATTTTCATGGATACAGGGTCAGCAACATTACAGAATGGTTTGAAAACGGAGCCATGAAATCAACCGGAGAAAAAGCAAGCAGTGGTTATGGCGAGCTCATTGGGATCTGGACTTATTATTATGAAAATGGTGGAATAAGAGAGATTGGATCTTATGAGAATGGGGAAAGATCAGGCATTTGGGAAGAGTACTATGAAAGCGGGAAGAAAAAATCTGAAATGTCGTACGATAAAGGGGAATTTCACGGAATAGCCAAAGAATATGACGAGGAAGGATTTCTCAAGTACGAAATGCAATATGAACATGATGAGGCCACTGGTGTTTATAAAGAATTTTATGCAAGTGGGAAATTACTCACTGAAGGCAATTATAATAATTTGCAAAAAACCGGAGAATGGAAAGGATATTTTGAGAATGGTGGGGTTTCTTATCAAATGATCTATAAAAATGATATCCCGGTTGGTGCGGTAAGTGAATGGTTTGAAAACGGGGTTCTGGCCGCCACCTATTTTTATAATGAGAATGGCGAACTCGATGGAAAATTTGATTCCTACTACGAAAATGGAAAGAACCTGGAGAGTGGATATTTTAAGAACAATGCAGAAATTGGGAAATGGTTCGTCTGGGACGAAAAGGGGAAAAAGAAGGTCGTAAAGTATTAAAAGGATCAAACCCGCCCCGGGCGGGCTGCACGGGGTGTCTGGCCCCAATACAGAAATAATCAGGAACACCTAACAGGCAACGGCTTACATCTAAACCGTAAGATTTATGCATCTTTTCTTGGTCGAAATGCATCTTATCTTTAACTTTATAACTATTAACCCCGGGATATGAAAGCCAGATATACAATTCTTTCTATTGTATTATTCACCTTCACACAGATCTACGCTCAGCAACAGCATGGCATGGTGGTGAAGCCTTCCAACTATACAAGCTTTTCTACTTCTAAAAATATGCTGGATGACGAGGTGCGTCAATTCAATCAGGGATATGAACAACATCCTGAAATAGGCCAGTTATATTATGAAGCTCCCTGCGAAGATTGTTTTGAGGCCATTGAAAAGAGAACTGACAACTCAAAAACCTTTATTAAGAAAGGAACCGGGGGTACTTATATTTATCAGCAAACCGCTTTTGATCCCATGCATATGAAAGATGCGGATGGGAATTATCGTACGATCAGTCCATTTCTAAAACCTCAGGAAACTCAAGGTTTATATATTGCCGGTGAGCAACCGGTGCCAATCGGGATCAATACCAATACAGCCTACTCCCCTTTCGGAACGTATTCTTTTATGGGTAATACCAACCAACGCTTTCTTTTCAACCGTAATCTTCAATTAGTATTTGTACCTGACGGAGGAGAAGAACAAGTGGTAGGCACAATTGACTGGAGCCATGCAACCGCAGGTGATGATGGAGTATATGTAACCGATGCCTGGCCCGGAATTGATATGCAGATAACAGTATTTCGTGGACAGATCAAAACGAACTACATCGTAAAAAATCCAATGCCCCAGTTTGTGAATGGCCATCTGCGAATTCGTGATAGACTTTTTGCCGATCCGGGATTAACACTTCATCATGAAGGCGATAAAAAATTTCAGAGTTATATAGAAATAAAGGATGAAATGTCAAATGTCCTTTATACGCTGGAGCCACCAGTGATCTATGACAAACAGGTAAAACAGGACGGAAAAACATCTATCAATTACGAACTTGATGGGATGCAACTGGATATTGTTGTTCCACAGGAATGGATCAACCGTGACCTAAGTGCTTATCCTGTTACGATCGATCCTCTTTTAACAGCCAGTGCCAACACAGCTATTACCGGTTCGGGTTATAACGCTACCTGTTTTACCGGTGGATGTATATATAACCTGGCGGTTCCGGTTCCGGCTGCTATCACTGTTCAGGATATCCGTTGGTCGTTTAATTACAACGCCATCAATCCATGCTGGTTAAATGATGGAGCAGTTGATTTTAATCTGGGTGCCTGTAGAAGTCCAGCAACTCCCGGCTTTTTCTGGTTTTGTAATGTAAATGCTCCTGGTACATGTAATGGAAATAACATTTCCATTTATGCGGATTTGGCTGGTTGTGTTCCAGCACCTCAGTGCCCATCCTATCCAATGAATTTTCAAATGCATTTTTACCGGTGCTTCAGTAATAGTGGAGGATGTTCGAATACCTGTATAGGTGCAGCTACTCCATGGACCATGGTTGTAGAAGGAAGAACCGTACAAACAACAGGGAATGTAACCACATTGCCGGCAGTAACCATTTGTCAGGGACAATCAACCACACTTACTCATAACGGACAATATGGTGTGGCTCCATATAATTATGTATGGAATCCGGGTGCATTACCAGGCAGCCCATCTGTGTCACCAGCTTCCACCACGGTATACACAGTGACCATTACGGATGCCTGTGGAAATACGGCAACAGCTTCTAAAACAGTTAATGTTACATTAAATAACAATCCCGGATTTACAATAACACCTAATCCTGTTTGTCCCGGACAACCGGTTACCATTTCGGGACTTGGTGGAGGTGCGGCGGCTAACTATGACTGGACGGCACCGAGCAGCAGCAACCCGGCTGTTAATAATACCATTACGTATAATGTTACCTATGCAGCAAGTGGAACCTATCCAGTTACCCTGAATTATGCAAACGGCGCTTGTGTATTTCCACTTGTACAAAATGTTACGGTGAGTCCACCGGTATTACCAACTTGTAATATTGTGGCTGCTCCACCCGGACCTTATTGTCCGGGAGCCAATATTACATTCACAGCGAATATTACAAATGGAGGATCAACACCTTCATATCAATGGCAGGTGAATGGCGCAAATGTGGGAACAAATTCAAATACTTTTTCCTCTACTACTTTAACGAATGGAAATTCGGTGACCTGTATTCTCACATCCAATGATCCATGTGCAAGTCCAACCACTGTAACCTCCAATACAATCGTTATAGTGATTGCTGCATCTTTGGTTCCAACCATTAATATTGTGGCCGCACCTGCAGGAGCTATTTGTGCCGGAACGAATGTTACATTTACCGCTAATATTACAAACGGAGGTCCCGGACCTGTTTATCAATGGCAGGTGAATGGAGCGAATGTAGGAACTAATTCAAATACGTATTCATCAACTACATTAAATAATGGAGATGTTGTAATGTGTATCCTAACCTCAAACGATCCATGCGCAAGCCCAACCACTGCCAATTCGAATTCAATTGTAATGACAGTGAATCCGGTAGTTTTACCTACTATCAATATTGTGGCAGCACCAGCAGGCGCTATTTGTGCAGGAACCAATGTTACGTTTACGGCTAACATTACCAACGGCGGACCTGGACCTGTATATCAATGGCAGGTGAATGGTGCGAATGTGGGAATTAATTCAAATACCTATTCATCCACAACTCTAAACAATGGAGATGTGGTTACTTGTATACTCACGTCTAACGATCCATGTGCTAGCCCTACAGTTGTTAACTCCAACAATATTGTGATGGTTGTAAATCCAATATTGATCCCAACGATCAATATTGTGGCTGTACCCGCAGGACCCATTTGTTCCGGAACCAACGTAACATTTACAGCGAATATTACGAATGGAGGAGGAGGGCCTAACTATCAATGGCAGGTAAATGGAGGAAATGTAGGTGTCAATTCAAATACCTATTCATCCACCACCTTAAGTAATGGCGATGTGGTTACCTGTATTCTTACTTCGAATGCTCCCTGCGCAAGTCCAACAGTAGTTACTTCCAACAGCATTGTAATGAATGTAACACCGACGGTGATCCCAACCGTTAATATTGTTGCTGTACCTGCGGGACCTATTTGTGCCGGGACGAATGTTACGTTTACCGCTAATATTACAAATGGAGGTCCCGGACCTGTTTATCAATGGCAGGTAAACGGTGTAAATGTGGGAACTAACTCAAATACGTATTCATCTTCCGCATTGAATAATGGAGATGTGGTTACCTGCATA
>JANWKQ010000068.1 GCA_025451295.1 Flavobacteriales bacterium
CGGAGCATCTTGAATAAAAAATGTATATACATTTGATTGTGTTGCTCCACAACTAGTAACATTGGTTACCGTAATGGTGATGGTTTCCTGTCCTTCAGCAATGGCATCCTGAATGGCTGTTACGGGAATCGTAATTGAATCCTGATTCGCGGAAAAGTATAGGTTTCCGTTTAGGCCCGTATAATCTGTTCCTGAATTTGCCGTACCCGTTAAAGTATATGTCATGGTATCTGCCTGGGTGATGTCTCCAAATCTAACAAAGGTTACATCAGCTCCATTACATCCTTCAAATAAAATAGTATCGTTGGTACTCCAGTTTACATTGGAAGAAATATTTACACCGCCTGCACTGGTGAATGAACCAGCTTCGAGGAATACACCTGAATCCAAAATTCCGTCACCCACATCGGAGATCACCAGTTTGATATGATAGGTTTCTCCACAGATGACAGGATATATTGCGGTTAATAGGACCGTCATTCCATCATATACAACATCTACCGCTCCTCCAAAATTATCTACATAATAAGTACAATTTACGCAGGGGCCGGTAGAAGGTGTATTGGAACCATTGTTTACATTGAAAATACATACGGGTGTAGATGTTCCAGGCAACAATGCTACATTTGTTGTTGGTAAAGGAGTACTTACCCCAGTTAGAAAGAACCCGAAAATATCATTATAACTTCCCATGCCCGGAGTAGACACATACTCATTATATTCTTCTGAACCGAACCGATATCTGAATTTGATGGTATCAGACATAGGTACAAAATCAAACTCCAATACGGCTGCATCATAGGTAGGTTGCAATACGCCTAAGGAGGTTAATAAATTATCCAGATCGGTATCCCCTGGCTCCATTTGATCGATGCTCTGCATATTGCTTGAAGGACCCGCCGGACCATCTGTGCCGCTAAATCCGAGTGGATCATTGGTCAAATAAGAACCAGTGGTTAAATAAACTCCGTTTGTAAAGCCCAGATTGGTTCCGCCTGTAGCTGTAAATTCAGAAATCCCATTTATATAACCAGTGTAGGTCACATTGCTTGCAGTAATGCCGCCTCCCAACAAAACATTATTTACCAACTGAGTAGGTGTAAATGCTCCATTCGTTGTTATTTGAGAGGTGCCAGGGATAACAACAAAGAGTATTGCTATGAAAGTGACGGCTATTTTTTGGCGAATAAAACTCATTAGGCGATTTTAACTTCCTCTTAAGAGGGATTTAATCCTGTTATAGTTGCAAATTTAACTAAAAAATTTATCGACTATGGGGGATTAACCCTTATATACTACATTTGATTTAGAAAATACAACTCGAAAGTATATGGTATATGAGTTTGAGGGCTATGTCCCTGTGGTGGATCCTTCTTCTTTTATTCATCCGCAGGCAGCGGTTACCGGAAATGTGATCATTGGAAAGAATGTTTATGTGGGTCCGGGGGCAGCCATTCGTGGTGACTGGGGGCAGATCATTATCGAAGACGGCTGCAATGTGCAGGAAAATTGCACTATCCATATGTTTCCTGGCGTTACGGTCTATCTTCGAAAAAATGCACATATCGGACATGGAGCCATTATACATGGGGCTGATATTGGTGAAAACTGCCTGATCGGCATGAATTCAGTGATCATGGACAATGTAAAAATCGGAGCTGAATGTGTAGTGGGTGCTTTATGTTTTGTACCTGCTGATATGGTGATTGAAAAAAGAAAGGTAGTTGTGGGAAATCCGGCAAAAGTGGTAAAAGATGTGAGTGATGAAATGATAGAATGGAAAACGGAAGGAACGAAGATTTATCAGCAATTGCCGGAAGATTGTTATTCAACATTAAAACCCTGTGAACCTTTAAGAGAAATTCCCGCTGATCGGAAGATCCAGGATAAAGGTTATAAAACCTGGAATTAGAATAAATAGTACATCTCTACAACGTATCTACATTTACTCAAATTTTTCCTTAATTCATGAGAAATCAAGGCCATCCTGAGTCAATATGCCTACCTTTGGCATGTATATTGAAATATCCTGAACATAAAAACCAATTAATATATAGGTTATGAAACGTTTACTTTTACTTTCTGCATTTGTACTTGTGAGTCTAACGGGTTTTGCCCAAACCGTGTGTACCATTCCGGTAAGCAATACCTTCTTTCAAAGAGAATATGGTACCATTAGTGGAAACTACAATACAACCTCCAAATTAACCTATGCCATCAATCTGGCAAACACAAATTGTTTAAGTTCCTCCCAGGTAAAACAGATTACCTTGTTGTTTTTTGCCGATCAGGATAAATTGGAGTTCTGTAAAGCTGCTTATAAAAACACGGTTGATAAAGAGAATTTTTATGATGTATATGATGCATTTGCATATTTCTCTACCGTTTTCAGGCTACACGACTATGTGATTCTTCAACGATCTCAAAACATTACTACCAATACCTATACCACTACTACGGTCACCTCTGACTATCCGGTATATTTTTATCCGGATTACTCTGCTTATTTCGGTGTAACAGGTTGTAACTATCCAATTGATGAAACAACTTTTTACAATACGTATAATATGCAAAAAATGAGTAAACTGTCTGAAAACTCCAAAGCAATTGCTATTAAGGATTTCATCAATATGAATTGTTTGAGCACTGCCCAGATCATGAAACTCACCAGCATATTGCAAATGGAAACCAATCGTCTGGACGTTTTAAAATCGGTTTATTTAAGGGCTTTTGATCGGGGTAATTTTAGTTATGCCGACCAGTTATTACCAACCGCCACCTATAAACTTGATTTCACCAACTTCATCAAAGGAAACACAACTACGACCACAACAACCACCATTGTTACCAACAATAATTGTACAGTAACAACTACGGACATGACGGATCTTAAGAATACGATCAATAATTCTTCGTTCGACAATACGAAAATGACCGTTGGGAAACAGGCTATTTCGGCTAAAAAATGTTTTACTGTTGCACAAATCAAAGAAATCTTAGGACTCTATTCCTTCGAAAGCTCGAAGTTGGAAATGGCGAAGTATTCGTATGATTATTGCATCGATAAATCAAATTACTACCAGGTGAATGATGTGTTCTCCTTTACAAGCAGTAAGGATGAACTTACAAAATACGTTCAGGGACGGTAGAACAATTTTGGATTTACGAATTACGATTAATCCAATCCTTTGGCCGGTTTCTTGAGAGTGTATTAATCGTAAATCGTAATTTCAAAATCGTAAATCAATTAATATGCTTCTTGTTTCAGCACATTTTTTATGACACCTCCTAAGAGTTTGGGAACAACGTTACAAGTGTTTAGCTGAAGACAATAGTCGATATCTTTTTCGAGATGAAGATTTTTAAGACGGTTCCGGTGAGATGAGTTTTCAAGGAATTTACCCATGTCATTCTTCGAAGTAGTGTATAAAAGTCTGGTTATAATAGCGGCATCACTGTCAATATCAAATTCGTAACCTGCATTCAATAAAATATCTACAACCGCACCGGCAAACAATCCATCCTCCAGATTCAAACGATTTTTCCAACCGGCACAAAGGATCATTACATCCTGGTCTTCTTTGATCAGCCACTCAGTAAGTACTTTAAGATTGCTGAAGGCTCCGATCACAAGTTCTCCATCGGTCTTCGCTGCTTCGATAGCCTGGGTTCCATTCGTAGTCGTTAGCACCAGGGACTTACCAACGATTTCGGGATTGTTGATATAAGATAAAGGTGAATTTCCATATTTAAATCCTTCAACTACCTCTCCACCTCTTTCTGCTGCAATGATCACATCATCGTCATTGGAATATCTTTTGGCATCATGAATAGAAGCCACCGGGATCACTTCAACCACACCATTTTGTAAAGCGGTACAAATAGCGGTGGTAGCTCTGAAAATATCTACAACAACCGTAATACCTTCTTCCTGCCTGTATAATTCATACATGGCTGGGGAAATGCAAACCCTTACAACGGACTTTCTTTTCAAATTAAGCAGATTAATTATTTAAAAAAGGGAGCTTTACAACTTTGGCTTCCAGTAATTTTCCTCTTACCTCCACATAGATCGGCGAATTTTGTTTCAATACTTCCGTATTTACATAACCCATTCCGATAGCCTTACTTAATGACGGCGATTGCGTTCCTGAAGTTACAGTTCCAATCCAGTTGCCATTTGCATCTTTGATCTGATAGTCATGACGCGGAATTCCTTTATCGATCATTTCAAAGCCCACCAGTTTTCTAATCGTTCCCTGTTCTTTATCTTTTAATAGATTTTCTTTATTGATAAATTCTTTACTGAATTTAGTGATCCAACCCAGGCCGGCTGCAATAGGGGAGGTTGAATCGTTGATATCATTCCCATACAAACAAAAACCCATTTCCAAACGGAGTGTATCACGGGCTCCCAATCCTACAGGTAATAAATTAAATTCTTTTCCTGCTTCCATGATCGCATCCCAAATCTTTTCGGCATCCTCATTTTTCATGTAAATTTCAAACCCCCCTGCTCCGGTATAACCGGTATTGGAAATGATCACGCCGTCTTCTCCGGCAAAAGTACCCACAGTGAATTGATAGTATGGAATAGAACTTAAGTCTGCAGACGTAAGTTTTTGAAGAATTGAAGTCGCTTTGGGACCCTGAATGGCCAGCAGAGACATAAACTCAGAAGCATTTTTGAGTTCAGCCCCGAATTTCTCATTCCATTTATTGATCCAGTTCCAGTCCTTTTCTATGTTCGAGGCGTTTACCACCAGCATATATTTATCAGTGTCGATCATATAAACAAGTAGATCATCCACAATACCTCCATCCTCATTCGGAAAACATGAATATTGAACTTTACCCGGTGTTAGTTTAGATACATCATTGGAAGTAACAAATTGTAAGAGTGCCAATGCCTGTTTGCCCTCAACGAAAAATTCACCCATATGAGAAACATCAAACATTCCGGCGTTCTTTCTCACGTTCTCATGTTCAACGATCAGATTCGAATATTGGATGGGCATATTATAGCCTGCAAACTCTACCATTTTGGCACCCAAGCCTACGTGTTTATCAGTTAAAGCGGTATTCTTCATCTAAAAAGGCGTTTAAAGGACAAATATATAAGTATATTCACATTTTAAAGGTTCCGGAAGCTAATTTCATTTTCTTAAATTTGGCCCTGCCTGCCGGGAGGCAAGGCTCTTAGCTGTGAAAGAGGTATTATATATATCATATGATGGATTGACAGACGCCCTGGGTCAGTCGCAAATTCTACCCTATATCATAGGTCTTACTAAACATGGTTATTCGTTTACAGTGATCAGTTGTGAGAAACCTGACAAATTCGAAAAAGGCAAAAATCATATAGAAGCCATTTGCAAGGAAAATAAGATCGACTGGCATCCACTAATATATCATAAAAAACCACCTGTGATCTCCACGATCAGGGATGTGCATCAGATCCGGAAGAAAACATTTCAGCTTCATCAAATAAAAAAATTCAGTTTGATCCATTGCCGGAGTTATATTTCTTCGCTGGTTGGACTCGAAATGAAAAGAAAAAAAAATGTGCCCTTTATTTTCGACATGAGAGGTTTTTGGGCGGATGAAAGAGTAGATGGGAATTTATGGGATCTTAAAAATCCGGTCTACCGGCTGGTCTATTGGTTTTTCAAATCAAAAGAGGCTGCCTTTGTGCAACATTCCGATGTGGTGGTTTCATTAACCGAGGCCGGCAAAAAGGTAATGATGAGATGGCCTACTATGCAGCATTCAAAAAAAATATCTGTGATCCCCTGCAGTGTTGATATGCATCTGTTCGACCGTTCACGACTTGATACCACCCAACTTGAACAAATCAGGAAGGAGATCAATTCAAAGCTGGTTATTGGTTATTACGGTTCACTTGGAACGTGGTATATGTTGAAAGAAATGCTTTTACAATTCAAAAAGATAGCGAATCAGCATTCGAATGCAAAATTTCTAATCGTAAGCAATGATCCCTGGCAAAGCTCATTTGATCAGCGTGCAGCTAAAGTTGGAATATCCAAAGAACAACTCCACATTACACATGCATCGAGGAATGAGATGCCTTATTATATTGCTGCAACGGATGTAGCCTTGTTCTTTATCAAGCCCTGTTTTTCAAAACTATCCTCTTCTCCTACCAAACATGGGGAGATCATGAGTATGGGAGTTCCGTTAATTACGAATGGTGGGGTTGGTGATATGGAGTCTATTGTTTTGGAAACCAACTCAGGTACGATTATCGATGATTTCACAGATGCATCCCTGGTGATTGCTGCGAATGATGTTCCACAATTACTTCAGAGAGATAAAAATAAAATAAGAGAAGCTGCCAAAAACTATTATGCCCTGGAAGGGGCCGTTAAAAAATATTCAGATATTTATCAGTCAATAACAGGCGCTTGAGTAAAGAAAAAAAACATAGAATGCTGATCATTTGTCCGTACCCGGTGGGTGTGGCTCCCAGTCAGCGTTTAAAATACGAGCAATATTTCTCTTCTTTCGAAGAAGCCGGTTTTGAGATTGTAGTGCGACCCTTTGTAAGTAAAAAACTCTGGACAATCGTTTACAAAAAAGGGAAATTTTTTACCAAACTTTTTCATACGTTAATTGGTTACTGGAAACGATTCTTTTTAATTTTCTCGTTGCGCAAGTACGATGTGGTATATATCCATTTATGGGTCACTCCTTTTTTTATACCCTTTTACGAATGGATCTATTGTGCCTTTGCAAAAAAGGTGGTTTACGATATCGATGACCTGGTTTACCTGGCGGATAATAAAAGCAAGGCCAATAAAACGGTAGGACTCTTCAAAAGCAAGAAAAAACCCATTTATCTAATGAAGCATGCAGATCATGTAATCACATGTACACCTTATCTGGATGAATTTGTGAGGAAGTATAATTCAAATACAACGGACATTTCTTCAACGGTTGACACGGAAAAATACATCCCGGTAAATTCCTATACTGAAAAGAAACCAATTGTTTTGGGCTGGAGCGGAAGTATTACCACATCAAAATATTTTTATCTGCTAAAAGAGGTATTGATTGAGCTTTCAAAAAAATATCCCATCAAGGTGATCCTCATGGGAAATCCGAGTGTAAAAATTGATGGAATCGATCTGGAGGCAATCGCATGGAGTGAAGAAATGGAATTACCAACGTTACGAAGATTTGATATCGGATTATATCCATTACCCGATGAAGAATGGGTATTGGGTAAAAGCGGATTGAAGGCCATTCAGTACATGGCTTTAGGAATTCCAACCGTGGCAACAGCCATTGGCGCCAACTTTCGGGTCATTAATAACAATGAATCCGGTATGCTGGTAAAAACAGACGCAGAATGGATCAATGCACTATCATCTTTAATTGAATCCCCTGCTCTACGTGAAAAGATCGGAAAAAAAGGAAGAGAAAAAATTGAAAAAGAGTTTTCGATTGAAGCAAACAAAGAAGCTTATCGGGAAGTATTAGAGAAAATGACAGCCTAAATCTTATTTCCCGTACTTACTCATATTCTCCTCCAATGGCATGAGTCCATTGATGATCTCATCTACATCTTCTTTAGAACCACTAATGAAAGGGGCCCTTTCAAATGGAATGTCCTCATCCAGGATCAAACGATAGGTATACAGTTTTCTTAGTAATGATGCATTTAAATTTTTACAGATCTTCAGCATTTTTACATTGAAGTCGCCAATCCAGGTAATAACCGTATCCGTATACGGTGTATGTCCGATAATATTGATTCCTCCGAATTTTAGCATGGCACCTTCAACGCCGTGTCCCTGAAACTCCGGGATCACACCAAATACAACGCCATACATCGTGGTACTTCCTACGAATTTTTTAAAGTACAGGAATTTGAGTTTTCCCCAAAGATTTAAATTTCCATTCACATGCTTAAAGATCTGGTTGAGTTCGGGCAGATTGATATAAAATGCAATCGGCTTATCTTCATAAAATGCAAACAACGTAATCCGAACATCCTTCACAGGTTTAATGGCTTTCATGATCTTCAATGCCTGTTCATATTTCATGGCTCTGAAACCTTCATGTTTTCCCCATGCATCATTATATACGGCGAGAAAATATTCCGCCAGTTGTTGATCAGAATATCCTTTTACATTCGTCACTTTAAACTTTGGGTCCTTCCACAACATAGCCGCTTTCCGCTGAAATACTTCATCGGCATCCCGTTTTAGATCACGCCAGAAAAGATATTGCTCATAATAGACTTTAAACCCATACTCCTCAAAAAAAGTCTGGTAATAAGGTGGATTAAAATTTACCTGATAGGTTGGCGGATAGTCAAAGTTTTGTACCAGCAATCCCCAGTATTCATTTTTTTCACCAAAGTTGATCGGTCCGTCAATGGCCTTCATTTTTTTGGTCAGTAAATATCTTTTGGCAGTTCCTAAAAGTAAAAAGGCAGCTTCTCTATCATTGATACATTCAAAAAAACCGATGCCACCTGTGGGCTGTTTGAATGATTTATAATACTTAGGATCAATAAAGGCAGCAATACGTCCGATCAATTCGCCCTTGTCATTTTTTAAGATCCAACGCTTCGCTTCTCCTCCCCTGAATGCTTTATTTTTTTCAGGGTCAAAGATCTTTTCGATATCCTGTTTTAAATGTGGTATCCAGTTTTTAAAATCTTTATAAATAAGAAAAGGAACTTTGTGAAAAGCTTTTACATGCCCTGGTTCCTTTACTTCAATGATTTCCATAGCGAGTTTTTGATATGCAAATTTAAGATTAAATTGTTATGGCGGATTACCCGGCTTCCCGACAGATCGGAAACGGGCTGCCAGATGGTTAGATCGATAAACCTCATTCCACTCCCAGTCTCACTGATTATTTATTATTTTTGTATCTCAAATGAAAGATAAAGTCGTCATAATTACCGGAGGTACCAGTGGAATTGGAAAGGCTATTGCCATCGCGTTTGCCAAACGACAGGCGAGGATCGTTATTTCCGGTAGAAAAGCAGAGACCCTGAAGGAAACTGAAGAAGAACTCAAAAAATATACTTCTGATGTTCATACTGTTCAGGCAGATGTAAGCAACGAAAATGACTGTGTACGACTGATCAACGAAGCGTTGAATCGTTTTGGAAATATTGATATCCTTATCAACAATGCTGGTATTTCCATGAGAGCTTTATTTGCCGAACTTGATCTGGATGTAATGAGAAAATTAATGGATACCAACTTCTGGGGAACGGTCTATTGCACCAAATATGCCATGAAATCATTATTGAAAAGTAAGGGTACGATTGTAGGCATTTCCTCTGTGGCAGGCATTAAGGGCCTGCCAGCCCGTTCCGGATATTCAGCCTCCAAATTTGCTATGAATGGATTTCTGGAAGCATTGAGAATTGAAAATCTAAAAACGGGAGTACATGTGTTGATCTGTTGTCCGGGTTTTACTGCCAGTAACATCCGCAATACTGCTTTGGCCAAAGATGGGAGCAGCCAGGGAGAATCTCCCCGGGATGAAAACAAGATGATGCAGCCGGAGGAGGTGGCGGAATGTTTAATTAACGCCATTCAGAAAAAGAAAAGAACTTTATTACTTACCAGGCAGGGGAAACTCACTTCGTTCATGAATAAATTCTTTCCAGGCTGGCTGGATAAAAAAGTATATGCTGTTTTAGCCAAAGAAGACAATTCCCCATTGAAATAAATGGATAACTCCTACGACAAACTCACCCGGTTTTGTTTATACCGTGAACGATGCACGTCTGAAGTGATACAGAAAATGTATGGGCTGAAAATAAAAGAATCCGATCAGTCAAAGTTTCTGAAACAACTTAAAGAAGAAAAATACCTCGATGATGATCGTTTCATCAAAGCATTTGTAAATACCAAGATCTACGTAAAGCGATGGGGTAGAGTAAAGATCCGGCAGGAACTTTCCATGAAAAAGTTGGATAAAGAAAAGATAAAAGCAGAACTTCTGGCTGCGGATGATGAACGATATATAGAAAATCTCGATCACCTGGCCGAAAGAAAATGGAATACCTTGTCAAAAAAAAATGATCGTGACAGAAGGTCGTCATTATTCCGCTATCTGGCAAGCAAGGGTTATGAAAGTGACCTGATCATGGATTGGATGAAAAAGAAAGCCAAATAGAAGGATTTCCCTACCTGTGGAGTTCAGCTGCAGGTTAATTGGCGGTGAATAGTGTTATCCTGTTAATCTACGTTCGTTAACTCCTTGCTACTTTCTCCCATTGGTCCTCCACCCCATTCTACCACTGTAAAACCATTCCGTTC
>JANWKQ010000069.1 GCA_025451295.1 Flavobacteriales bacterium
GCTTAGATAACGATTTACGCCGGTACCATCTTTGTTCCAGACAACGATTGATTTATCATCTGATGAGGTTACCAGGTATTTTTCGTTATCGATTACATGTGTAATGGTTCCGCCATGGCTATACCTGAATTCTGTTTCCAGTAATTCCTGAATGACCCAAACGGATATGCTGCCATCCTGATAGCCCGTATACAGAATACCATCCACATCAATGTCCATACTGTATATAAGACCTTCCTGTCGTTTCGAGTATATTTCTTCCCAGCTATTGGTCTTCCATCCTTTGATAAAATCTCCACAAGCCCATAAAACCCCATCAGGTATCTTGATCGCAACCGGCGCAAAAGCCATTCCCTTGATCACATGCACTGGTTCCATATCTCTTGTATAGATCTTCATCTCATCATCCGCCAGAATAAGAAAATCCTTATTCCAGGTGGCTGTATTGGCACCAAAATGATTGAGTCCCTTGAAGAAATTCCCTCTTTTTGGGGTGAGGGTCTTTATTTTTTTCATTTCCTTCAGGTCCCAAACAAAAGTTTGACCCGACATATCATTCGAAATAGCGAGTTCTTTTTCAGGATGAATAGCTACTGCGTTCACGGTTACTTCGTGATCATTAAAAAAAGCGGAGGTTTCGTTGATCAGGTCCCAGATACCAAGATGTCCTGAATTGCAGGCAGCAATCACAGATCCGGCTTTTGAAAAAGCGGCTTTTCTTATCCCTGAATCGTCAAGTCCGGTTAGCTTATGTACTTTTTTGAATTGTACCGTTTCGTAAATATGCACCCTTCCATCATCGCTGCATGCCAATAATAATTGTTTGTTATCATTCAACGCAATAAAATTAAACGGATGTTCGGATTGGTCAATCATCCGGCTGATCCCATCGGGACCAGTGATGCGAATGGTTCCATCCTCACTGCAGCTAATAACGCGATCATCCAGCCAGCATAGTCCACCTACAAAGCGTTCACGACTTGCTAACATTTTTTTTTCTTCAGGAGACAGACTACCCCAGTTATGGGAGGGCATGCAGTGGGTATTAAAAGTAAATCTTGGTTTGGCCATGTTGGATAGCAAAAATGGTGATGAACAAAAATAAATTTTTTCTTGAATTTGGGAAAAAGATTGAATCGAATGATTTATTGGTCAGATCATTTTATTACCAGGGTGGTTGCCATCGCTTTAAAATCTTTCTGATATTTTTTATATTTTTTTTTGACCGAAGTGAATGTTAATACATAAAAGGTTTCCTCTTTTTTCCAAACACATTGATAAGCATACATCATTTTTCCATCAAGATCACTTGTATACTCCTGGAAATAATATTCACCGGTACTGTTACTGCTAAAACCTGAGGACATCATTTTTAGTTTTTTTGCAGATTTTTCTAAAATATCGAGTCCGGCGGCAGCATATTTTTGCAAGGTTAAAGGAGCCTTCTCTGTTACAATATTAGCATTTTCGTAAAAATCATCCTTTTTATTTTCTGCGCCGCTTGAAAGGAGGAATTGAACACCGAAAGCTTTATACTCTTCTGCAACCTCTGCTTCAAACCATCCCTGAGGGCAGGATATTTGATAGGAATCGTTCTCCAATTTCTTCCAGCTTTCGGTTTGCGAAGAAACTGAAAGCAGAAACAAGGAATAATGTGTGATTAAAAGTATAAGTCGATAAAACATACGAATTTACTTGAAATAAAGATACTATTATTTCACTATAAATGATGCGGCTATTTTTGAAAATATCTTCTGATATTTTTTATATCCTTTCTTGGGAGCCGTTAAGGTGATCAGATAAGCAATCTCATTTTTTAACCAAACCGCCTGGTAAAAATAAAGATCGAGGTTGCTGGTATAACCTGTATATTCCAATAGCCAATATTCTTTATCATTGGCCGACAACTTTTTACTGGAAATGAACTTTACTTTTTCTATACCCCCTTCGATCATGCTCTTACTTTTTCCAATGTATTCTTCCAGGTTGAGGTTATAACCGGTAAGATCCTCAACACCCATCGTTCCATTTTCAAAAAAAACATCTTTCTCATTTTCCTGGGGTGACATAATAAAAAACAAGATCCCCATATCCAGAAATTCCTCTGTGGCTGTTTGATACTCCCAGGTTGCCGGATAATTAAAGAAAAATTGATCGTCTTCGAAAGTTTGCCATGTGATTTTTTGCGCCTGTATTGATATTGGCAGAGAAGGAGAAAGTATACAAATAATCTTTTCATCCGGAATTACTTACTTGCCACTAAACTGATCTCCACATTGGCACCTCTTGGTAATTCGGATACCTGAACCGTTTCGCGGGCCGGATAAGATTGTTTAAAAACGGATCCATAAATCTCATTCACCTTGGGAAAATCTCCCATATTCTTTAGATAAATGGTAGTCTTTACAACATGGTCCCAGTTATGATCGGCTGCACTCAATAATGCTTCGAGATTCTTCATCACCTGGATGGTTTCTGCTTCGATGGTGGTTTGTATCATTACATTTGATACAGGATCAAGGGCAATTTGTCCGGACGTAAATAAAAAGTTATGTATTTTAACTGCCTGGCTATATGGACCAATTGGTGCAGGCGCTTCGTCGGTATCGTAGATCGTCTTCATACTTGAATCAGGGTGATTGAATTTTATCAAATATATAATATTTTGTAAAAATTGGTACTAAAATTGCCATTTAAACCCATAATATGAGTAATTTAGAACCTATATGACCCTATCAATGAAACGACTCTTTCTCTTTGGCCTTCTATGCCTGCCGATACTCTTAGCTGCCCAGACCGAATACAGGTTTACCGGAACTTATATGGGTAAAAGTACCACCGGACTCAGAACGATCAAGCTTGATATGGAGGTGCTGCAGTCAGGTAAGTGGAAATGGATGCACAAGGCGGTGATCTCAACAGGTGTAAATCTGGATATGGCCACTGTTGAAAGTGATACCAACTATGATGCCCGCAGCTGGAAAGACCTGATGGCGGATGCGGAGATCAAAGGACTTTACACACACTTTATGGATAATTATCTGCAAAGGATCGATGCTACTGATCTCACCAAAATGAATACCGAAGAAAATAAAACCAATAATACCATAACGCTTGACAGGACGGCCCAGGTGTTAACGGTTCAGGCAAGAGGAGTAGAGGGGGATAAATCTATCTGGATTGATATATGTTCGCTCGACAACCAATATTATGTAATGTATAACAAAGCTATTATGCCCTATTCCGCCAATCTTTTTGATCTTTCCACTGTACGACTCAAACCGGCGGATTATATTGTTAAGGTCACCCCCAATAAGGGAGAAGCATTTTCGGGTAAGATCAGTATTTATTGAAGGGATAGAAAACAAAAAGGGAGAATTGCTTCTCCCTTTTTGATCATCACACCAAATTACAACCTTCGTTATAATTGAATTTCGCCCATCGAATAGATCTGTCCATTCGCTACTACCACATTGTTGATCTGGTGGGATTCGTTTGTATCAGAGTTTTTAAAGATAATGGCGGTATAAGTACCGGAGGTCATTCCTCTGATCAGGAAATAACCTGAAGAGTTCATATACCCGCTGTAGGTTTTTCCATTACCGGTTAGTACTACTGCAGCTGATGAAGCTCCGGTGATATGTCCTTTCACACCGGTCTTTTCATCATGAATTACAGTAATCACAGGGTTGATCTGATATCCTGATCCAACCTGAATAACAGATTGTGCCACATTAAAGTCTAACAGGAAGTTTGCTCCAATGTTATTACTCACATGTTGATCGATCACAATATCTGTTTCCTGCGGAAAACTACCCCATGAAAGAGAAAAATTGAGACCAAATCCGGTTCCGCTTGCATTTACAGTAACGGTTGCTGCACTTGCATACTTAACGCGAATATGAGTATAATGACCAGCTTGAATATCGGATTTGTTTGCTAAAGTTACTTCCGATCCGTTTGTAAGCGATGCCATGTTTACAGATTGTGCCTGTGAACTTAATGCAACCCATCCGTATCCCTCACAATAGGCATCCACACCTGTAATTGTCATATTTAATGCGGTATAATTACCTGGGGAGTCGGTCATTCTTACTTTAAAACTTTTTGGTTCTGCTGTTGTATTGTCGTCCTCACATGATGTGATCGAAAACATGGTCAACATCCCAACCACGGCGAAAAAAAATATTCTTTTCATGACTTTATTTTTTAATGATTTATTCATTCATTCTATTTCAATGATGGTGCCACGTGTCTGAAATTCGATGCGTATAAGCCTATATCATACTGTATAGTAGTGTTTTATAGGACTTCTACAGTCTGAAAAAAATAAAATAAATGATTGATTTTTTATCTCAAATTGAGAATATGGCTATACAAAATGGAATACCTGGTGTTGATTCTAAGGTTCAGCGGATGATATTTGGAGCAGGTGCATCTTCACCTTTCGTATTTGTTTTCCAGGAGATGATTTTGAATTCAGCAACCTTATACAACCATTCAGCAGGTTCTTTGTCGTTTTTACGTAAATCCAATTCCTTCCATGTGCCGGTAAAATATCCAACAACAATCAAACTATAACCCGTTTCATCAGGCTGTGGTAATTTTTTTTCTGAGATAGGAAAGATCCATGGACCTTCCAGTACATTTACACCAACACCTATATAATTGTCGGGACATCTGCATCCCCATGCACGGGTCCTTACTACCAATGGCATTTCTATTTTTTCAACAACTCCGTTGAGTGCATTTTCAACCCTCAGCGCAACCCAGTCATCATAGTCTCCGTGTAAGGAGTCGGCAAACTGTTGATAGGTTATCTGGGCTTGAATGAAAGCATGTGTCTGAAAAAGAATGATCCCACAAATGAGAAGTTTTTTCATGCTAATCCATTATTAACTTCCTGATATGCGTTTTTTGATTGGTATCTATCACCTGTATTGAGTAAATACCTGCAGGTAGTTTTTCGAGGTCGATGGTGATCATATCCTGACCTTGCTGTACGGATTGATAAACGATCATACCGGTGATATCATAAATAAACAAATAGGAGGGCTCTATGTTTTTAAAGGAGATATGTACAACATCATTCGAAGGATTTGGAAACAGGTGAAGAGAAGATGATTCTTCGGAAATATTTTCTTCACTCGCAAAGTCAGGTACACCAGAGAATGTGCAGGAAACACCTTCCAATGAATCAGCGATGTGATTTAACGGATTATAGAAATGCTGTTCGTCGCAATTACTCATTTGCCAATAACCGGTAAGTCCGGTCATATTTCCAGGGACATTCATTCGCATCACATTGTACACTTGTGGACCACTTAATCCTTTGTTAAATGAGGTTACCTCATCTATTTCTGCTTCCAGATATTCTCCGCTACTCAGATTAAATCCCATTTCCAGTGCACGCATTCCTATGTATGCTGTTGGTCCGGAAGACGTGGTTCTATACAACACCCCGTTTTTATATGCCTTTAGTTGGTCATTGCTATGTACTAAAGCAATATGGAACCAGGTATCCAGCGTATAATCCATTCCGAAGAACTGGTCTGCTCCATCATAATTATAAAAAAACAAACTATCGCTGCCTCCGGTGTTGCCCAGATAAACGCCGATATAGGTCCCATCCGCATCACAAAGGACACAGGATCCGGCATACACATCAACAACAGAAGGTGCGGTGTTCTGATGAATATTGATCCAGGCCGTAAAGGTGGCACCGGTATCTGTTACAAGGTTCAGTAAATTTGAATAGGTATGATAGGCATCATTCACGCCATCGAAATTATAAGCGGTACCTGGAGTTGTTTCCGGCGTAAATGCATTAGTTGTAGCAGGACTAATGGCTACTGCATCAATCTCGATCCAATCAGGAGCTGTATCATTCGCCAGGGTTAATCTTACTTCGCTTACGTCATAAGAGGTCATGGGAAACCCAATCGCCAAAATAGTAGCAACGGGGGCACCTGGGGCGGGTACAGCAGAATAAACCAAATCCCAGTTTTGCGTACCTGGGTTCTTCACAAATACCGAATCAATAAAGCCTGGTGTAAAGGTCTCATAAATGAAAATACTGTCGATAGGTCCATTGTTATCAAAATCAAGTTCGATAAAATCTCGTTGGACATCGTAAAATTCAGGATTGAAGGCATCTTCTATATCCCCATAGGCTGGATAAACATTAGGAGCACCCAGGATCTGGTAGGCCGACCAACCCAGAGGATAGACATCATAAACAGAACTTACATTGTTTACCCTTCCGGCATAAAGCTTTTGCTGAGCAACAGCCGCCTGGTGTGTTGTTACAATGGAAAAAAAAACAAGGGTCAATGGTAGAAAATGTCTTTTCATAATATTTGGATAATAATCAAAAATAATAAAATATTCAGGATATCCTTCAACATAATCAATCCTGGTTTGATGGTTTTTAGTACATTTATGTCTGAACCTATACCTGATATTTTTAAATATTCATTTAATTGATCAAAAACGAGATTTAAGATATATATTCAATGAGGTTCAAAGGCATATATTTTTTTGTTTCGGTCATTTTTTACTTGCTGTTTTTTAGCACAACAACGGCTCAGCATTATCCATTTACCACCATTACCAACAAGGACGGATTGCCTCAATCATCTGTATTTAAGATTATGCAGGACCGCCAGGGTTATATATGGATGGGCACTGAAGCTGGACTCTGCAGGTATGATGGCTATGAGTTCAAAACATACTCTTATCACTCAGGACTGGATGGTAATTTCATTTTTGATATTGAGTTTGATGCGAATGGACGATTGTGGTTGGGATCTTTTGGAACCGGGATCGCAGTTTTTGACGGAACCCGTTTCCAGTCATTCAACGGATTTAATGGATTACCTGTAGCATTTATAACGGATATTTTTTTCAGTAGCGAAAACGAACTTTGGATCACCAGTAAGGACAAAGGTGTAATTAGAATTAGCGCAGGCTATCGGCCGGTTATTCATTGTTACGATATTGCAGGACCGGATTTTTACGGCCAGAAGATTGACGAACTACCCAATGGAGATATTGTGGTTGCTGCGGTTGCGGGGCTTTATCGTTTTGAAAAGGCAAAAAACTACCGGCCTGTTATGCTCAATCCCAAAAGTCTTCAAGGATTGTATGTAGATCTCACCGGTGGTATCTGGACTGGGGGGCACCACCGACTTTTTTATTTGAAGGATACCGTTTTTCGTGATCTGAGTTCCTGGTTGCCTGTTAATACAGTTGTATTGAACATAAGTTCGCCAGGTCAGACCGGCGTTATTTATGTGGCTACCGAGAATGGATTACTAGTGATCAAAGATTCTGTGCGGACATGGATGACTTCTAAAAATGGTCTATCCTATGATCTGGTGAAAGATGTAACCCAGGATAGTTTTGGGAATCTCTGGGTAGCCACTTATGGTAATGGAGCAACGATTCTCAACGGACGTGGCATGTTACACTATGATTCTGACGGAATGGGAGGCGATATGTGCACATTTACAATCAATGAAGATAAAAATGGGAAGATATGGATAGGGAAGTACTATGGGGGATATTATGAACGAACGGATAGCACATTTAAGAAAACAGAACTCGCTATCGATGGAATGGCCAACCCATCATCAACCAAAAGCGATGCCGAAGGAAATGTCTATATTTTATCTGATCGTTCGGTTATCTACAAGGTCACAGATGATAGACTGGCGTGGACGCTATCAGTGCCCGAAAACGAGCTCATTCCTTTATCGTTACTTCCATTAACCGATGGTACATTATTGATTTGTGGTTTTGGGGGATGTTTTATTTACAATGAGGATGACCAGAGTCTGAAAAAAATACCAAGTACAGCAGGGAAATTTTTTAAAGAACCTTTTTATGATGAAAAGGGAGATATCTGGATGATGGGGGAGCAAGGTGAAGTATATCAACTGACAAAAGATACACTCATCGAATATACGAACAGGATCAATCCTTTAAAGGCCGCTATTTCAGATGGACTGTATGACAGTATTCATAAGCTATGGTGGTTTGCAAGTGCCAAGGGTCTTGTTGTATGGGATGGAAAAAATAAATTATTGTTGCACTCGGGGAACGGACTTCGATCAGATCTGTTTTTTAGTGTAACTCAGGATCACCAGGGAAGAATATGGGCAGGTCATGTTCAGGGGTTGGAATGCATTGATCCGAAAACCTTCAAAGTGATCCATTTGGGTTATGATCAGGGGTTTTTACCTGTTGAAACGAATGCCGCCTCCGCATATACAGATAGTAAAGGAAATGTTTGGTTTGGTACACTAACAGCTACCACCCGGATCGACGTAAATGAATTTGATAAAGACAGCACCAAAGGTATTCTGAGACTTGAACAAATTGAGGTGAATGGAAAACCTGTTTTTAAAGAATCTTATAACGACACCGCTTATCCTAAACTTCATCTTCGGTATAAACAAAATAATATCAATTTCCAGATTGTATCACTTTGCTATACCAATGCAAAAGATGTAAAGTATTCCTGGAAAATGGAAAATGTAGATGAAGAATGGACTACCAAAGTAAATACCCGGGAAATCAACTACACTAATTTATCTCCGGGGGATTATATTTTTAGAGCGAAAGCTGTAAATCCAAATGGTTTTGTAACCAATGAGATCAGTATTCCTATACATATTGCAAAACCTATATGGAATACGGTGGGTTTTTATTTGTTGGAGATTGTCATCTTTTCATTCATGGTATTTCTGAGTTTCCGGTTTACGCGACAATCTTCCAATAACCGTTTGGGGCAGATCATGACCTTGTTGACGATCTTTATCGTTTTTGAATCCGGGATGTTATACATTTCGGGGTATACAGATAAATTCACCAATGGGATCCCGGTATTCCAACTGGTGATGAATGTAATCCTGGCAGCCAGCCTTCATCCATTGGAACAAAGGATCAAGTTACTGATGAGAAAGCTTTCCAAAAAGAAAAGCTGACAAAAACAGTCGTTCAGTCTTTTGAATCTTTTTTTAATGGACATTTCTATACGAAGGCTTGTATTATGATTGAAAAATCATATTTTTGTAAGTATGTCACCTGATCCGGTCTCCTCCAGATCAGTTGCCATCCTCTAAATCACTTGTCTGAGTTTCGGATAATAGTCCTAAAATCTTATTGTTATGAATTCAAAAAAGAAAAACCAAAATGGTTTTACCGTAGATGTCGCGGAAATAATTGATGCAGAAATGCTTACGAAATCTTCTAAAAAAAAGAAAAGCGGATCATCCCAGGCTGATACAGCGGTATTGGAGCATGAAAATGGGGTAGAGATGATTGATGCGAAGGAATTGCTGCAGGTACTTACCGAGGTAAGGAACGGGAATTTTAATGTCCGGATGCCTATTGATCGGGTTGGAATGCCTGGTAAGGTATGTGATACGATCAATGAGATCATTTCACTGAACGAAAAGATGATGGATGAGTTTACCCGTGCAGGAGAAACCATCGGGAAACAAGGGAAACTAACTCAACGTATTGAAATGCCGGGCGCAAAAGGTTCCTGGAATAAAGGCGTAGAATCACTCAATGAACTTATATCTGATCTGGTGCATCCAACCATCGAAATTGCTCACGTAATTAGTTCGGTTGCTAAAGGAAATCTATCCGAGGAAATGCCAAAGGAAATAGGTGGGCATATCCTTCAGGGAGAGTTTGCGAGAATAGCCAGAGAAGTAAACGACATGGTGAAGCAGTTGAATCTTTTTTCGATGGAGGTTACCCGTGTTGCACGGGAAGTTGGATCAGAAGGAAAGTTAGGAGGACAAGCAAAAGTAAAAGGTGTTGCAGGAGTATGGAAGGATTTAACGGATTCAGTAAACCAAATGGGATCTAACCTAACGGCTCAAGTAAGAAATATTGCAGAGGTAACTACGGCGGTTGCAAAGGGTGACCTTTCAAAGAAAATTACGGTGGACGTAAAAGGAGAGATACTTGAGCTAAAAAATACAATCAACACAATGGTTGACCAGTTGAACTCATTTTCTTCTGAGGTAACCAGGGTGGCATTGGAGGTAGGAACTGAAGGGAAATTGGGAGGTCAGGCACAGGTAAAAGGAGTTGCCGGAACATGGAAAGATTTAACTGACTCCGTGAATCAAATGGCATCCAACTTAACAGGCCAGGTAAGAAATATAGCAGAGGTAACCACAGCGGTTGCGAAAGGTGACTTGTCAC
>JANWKQ010000070.1 GCA_025451295.1 Flavobacteriales bacterium
GCTCGGCTGAGTTAAGAAACATTAGAATTGATAGCATTGGGGCTGGTAATACGTCCAGAATACTATTTACGGAGGATATTGCAATTAAAATAGCCGGCATGACTTATTTTACATCTGATTCGTTGTATAATCTCCAAATTGATACCCTCAGCTATTCTTCATTATCAAAAAGAATACAGATGAGAAATTTTAGTTTAAAACCGACCATGACGGCTGCAGCCTTTACCAGGAAGCATGGAATGCAGGTGGATATTTTCGAAACATATTTACCCTCTCTGGAAGCTTTCAATTTTAAAATTGAAAAAATATTCACCGAAAATGAAGTTGGCTTTGATTCAGTCATTCTAAAAAGCCCCATTGTAAAAATTCACCGGGATCGGAGGGCTCACTTTGACACAACTTCGCAATTGGGCAAATATCCAAATGAGGCATTGGCTATGGCTCCGTTTACCTTGCGTCTTCCTATTCTTATTATTGAGGATGCAGAAATACACTATGTGGAAATTCAAAAGTTGACCCATAAAACCGGGGATGCTTTTTTTTCACATGTTACAGGTACGGTCATGAATATTACCAACCATAAGGATGACATAGCGATCGACAATCATTGTAAGATGAAACTTAAGGGTTATTTTCTTCGCCATGGAATACTGAAAGTTGCACTTGACTTTGATTTAGCATCAACAGATGGTAGTTACTCAGCTTCTGCGGATCTGGGATCAATGGCAGCGGGTGAACTGAACACCATTTTTATCCCTTTTGCCAATGTATCCCTTAAGACGATGGATCTGGATGAAGGGCATCTTAGGTTTCAGGGTAATAGCAAAGGGGTAACCGGCTCTGCAAGGATCTTATATAAAAAGCTCAAGATTGAAATATTAACTGTAGATGATAAGACACATAAATTAAAAAAACGGGGATTTCTTTCATTCATTGCAAATCTGTTTGCAGTCAGGGCGCATAATAAAGCTGGTAAAAATGAAGTAACCGCAGATTTTATTCATGTGGAAAGGAAAAGACGGCAACCTTTTGGAAACCTGATGTGGGAATTCCTTTTTGAGAGTGTGAAGAAAATAGTATTAAAGGTACCTGCTAAAGATCTTAAGTGTGAGATGTAGTTCAGATGCAGGAGTTGTTACTTATTCTTACCCTTGTCGTTACCGTGTTTTTTAATGACGAGGTGACTTGGATGATGCGGGTTATGAGGGTTTTTGTACCATCCACCATGATTTCCATTATCCTTTCGAACGATCAAAAGACAAGAGGTAAGGTTAACAAGAATGACCATACTTAATAAAATTGGAATAATTATTCTAACTGCTTTCATCTTTGGGTAGATAATACCATTCATTTATGAATTGGTATAGACAAAGTTGCACAGGTTTTGGTGTATCCCTATTACACAATTTTTTAAAGAGTTACATAGTTTCGGTTGCTAGATGGCAACTGTTTGAAGCACTGGAGAGTGCTTAGGGCCGAAACACTGAAAAAGGCGCCATATGGAATTTACGATTTACGATTAATACAATCAGAATCGTTCGTACTGTATTAATAGTACTTCGTAAATCCAAAATCGTAGATCATTTATAGTCCATCCCCAGATTGAACATGGTAAATGCCCAAATGTCAGCCCATTCATCAATGGCCATCGTGGTGGATTTTCCTGCCCCATGACCTGCCTTCGTATCGATGCGTATAAGAACAGGATTTGTTCCTTTATGATTCGCCTGTAATGTAGCAGCAAATTTAAATGAATGTGCAGGAACCACCCGATCATCATGATCTGCTGTTAAGATCATTGTACATGGATATTCCACTCCAGGTTTAATATTATGCAATGGAGAATATTTGATGAGGTTTTTGAAATCAGTTTCGGTATCGCTGCTTCCATATTCTACCGCCCAGGCATGCCCGATGGTGAACTTATGATAACGTAACATATCCAATACACCCACCGCAGGCAAAGCTACCTTGAAGAGATCAGGACGTTGTGTCATTACGGCACCCACTAATAATCCTCCGTTTGAACGGCCATGTATCGCCAGTTTTTTGGGATTCGTGTATTTTTTTTCGATCAGATACTCTGCCGCAGCAATAAAATCATCAAATACATTTTGTTTTTTCTCCAGCATACCTGCTTTATGCCATTCCTGTCCATATTCACCACCACCACGTAAATTTGCCACTGCATACACGCCTCCTTTTTCAAGGAACACCATCTGCTGGATCTGGAAGGAGGGTAGGATGCTGATATCAAAACCACCATATCCATAAAGAAGGGTAGGATTCTTTCCGTTTAATTTGATGCCTTTTTTATGCACAATGAACATAGGGATCTTTGTTCCATCCTTTGATGCATAGAATTCCTGTTTTACCTCATAATCATCTGTCTTGAACTTAATTTCTGATTTACGGAATATGTCACTTTTGTTGGCATCCGTATCATACTTATAAATGGTTGGTGGCATATTGAAAGAAGTGAATACATAAAACGCTTCCTTTTCTTCTTTTTTACCACTAAATCCACCCACTGTACCTCGGGTTGGTAATTCAACATCATATAAATATTTTCCTGCATGATCAAAAACTTTAACAACACTACAGGCATCTTTCAGATAACTAACAAACCATTTGCCTCCGATGTTGGTGATGCCAGTCATCACATTTTCCGCCTCCGGGATCAAAGTGGTCCAGTTTTTCTGATCCGGATTGGCTGTATTTATTTTTACGACCCGATATTTATCGGCATTGATATTCGTCATTACATAAATATCCTCTCCTTCATTATCGATAACGCTTGATTCATTTTTGAAATCGTTTACGATAGAGATCCAGGGAGCCGAGAATCCTTTGCTGAGGTCTTTTATCTTAAGTGTATTTCCATAAGTACCCGTAGTGGTCGCAAGAATGAGCCATCTTTCGTCTTCAGAGACTCCACCATAATGTCCGTGTTTTGGATTGGTAGCATCTTCGTAAACGAGCATGTCTTTTTCCTGGGCTGTTCCCATTTGATGATAGTACACCTTCTGATTTTCATTTTCTGTGCTCAATTCCGAACCACGCGGGGCTGGGAAACGGCTATAGAAAAATCCATTCTTATACCAGGAGATACCCGAAAATTTTACCCATTTGATCTTGTCGGGCGTTTCTTTCTGGTCAGCCATGTTCAAAACATAAATAGTCTGCCAGTCGGAGCCACCTTCGCTTAAACTATAACCTGCATATTTTCCATCTTTGCTCACTGAAAAACCCGAGAGGGAAGTAGTACCATCGGTCGACAATTTATTCGGATCGATCAGTACTTGTGGTTCATCCTCCAGCTTTTTATGGAAATACAGGACCGACTGATTTTGTAATCCATCATTTTTATAAAAGAAATAATAACCACCTTCTTTGAACGGAGTTGAATACTTAGGATAATTCCAAATTTCCGTTAACCGTGTTTTGATCTTGTCACGAAATGTGATCTGTCCTAAATAGCCGAAGGTAACTTTGTTTTCTGCTTCTACCCAATTTTTGGTTTCTTCGGTGGTATCATTCTCCAGCCACCGATACGGATCCTTGATCATGGTACCAAAATAGTTATCCTGCACAGTGGTGTCTTTCCTGATTGACGGATATTCCACTTTTATCTGATCGACAACTTTATCGTTGGTTTTGCACGTGTTTTTCCCGCATGAAATAAGAACTGCACCGGAAATAAATAGGAGTATAGGTTTATGCATAGGAGTGCTACTTTTTCGTTAACACAAATATTGGCATTTTGAATCTGGGATTGACTCCAAGTTTTTGTGATAAATGAAAAAAAACCTTAAAATTTTGAAAAAAACAGGACTGCATTCACGTCTCCAAAGCCAAAACTGGACTTTCCAACAATGTTCACCTGCTTTTCGATGGTTTGCAGCGGAGCTCGTTCTCGATCAATAACGGCTGCAATTTCGGGATGAAAGTCCGTTGAATTTCTGTTACCATGAATAAATCCATCACGCATTTGTAAAATAGCTGCGACTAGTTCAATGCTCCCGGCTGCGGCGAGACAATGTCCGATCAATGTTTTTGGGGCATTTACATAGGGAAAATCTTTTCCTTTTCTGCCCAGTTCTTCTGCCCAGTTCCTGATTTCCGTAACATCCCCTATGGTGGAAGTAAGATGTCCGCAGATAAGGTCAATATCTTTAGCCGTTATGTTTGCATTCTTCATAGCCTGGCTAATACATTTACGTACAGCCACATTATTAGGGAAGGTCATGGTACCACCTTGACGCTGTCCGCCGTTATTTACTGCACCGCCTAAAATTTCGGCATAGATCCGTGCTCCTCTTTGCTGTGCATGTTCCAGTTCTTCGAGTACCAATGCCCCTGATCCTGCGCCAGGAATAAAACCGGATGCAGATGCACTCATCGGTCGGGAAGCTTCTTCCGGCCGATCGTTCATTTTTCGATTGGTTACCCACATCGAATCAAATCCTCCCCAGATGTAAGGGCCATCACAATCCGTGCTTCCGCATAACATCACATCCGCTTTTCCATTCTTTATAAATTCATATCCCTCAATCACGCCTTCTGTTCCGGTAGAGCAGGCAGAGCTGTTGCTGGTGACTTTGTTACCTAAACCTAAATGGCCTGAGATATAAGCGGCGGGACCCGAATTCATGGTTTGTTCGATCACAAATCCGCCAAGACGCCTTACCTGCATGGCATCGACTTTGTTAAAAGCCTCCCTCAAAGGTTCTACACCGGCGATACCGGTGCCGAAAATACTTCCGGCATTCCAATAGGGTTCCTCTTCTTTTCCTTTAGGTTCAAATCCTGCGTCACGCCAGGCATCTTCACCCGCAATACAAGCATAGAGAATAGCTGAACTGGTGAGATATTTTAAAGTAAGATCCGTAAAATATTTTTTTTTGAGTTCTTCGGGGATATGCGGAACACCAGCGGATGTACATGCAAAACCAAGGCGTTTGAGTTCGGCAATCTCTTTTATTCCACTGATTTGATCCCTGAGAGCTTTCGAAAAATTATCAAGACCTATTGCATTGGGTGCAACAACTCCCATTCCCGTAACAACGACCCTTCTTATCACTTTGTCGGCAGTTTATTATTCAACAAAGTGTTTGTGGCATCATGGTCGAGATCAGGGACATCCAAATTATACAAATTCTTAGTCCCGAGGCTTTCGAAAACAAAAAGATCGGAGTTTACAGAAGTAAATGAGATTTTTTTGTTGAGAATAACGCAGATATCGGACATGATGGTCAAACACGAAATTATTCAGTACTTGCGAACATTCCTGACATGACACCTTTGCTGATCACCTCACCGCTTTCGGTTTCCATAGTGACTTCACATTTAAGGCTTTTGAGTCGGAAATAAAGTTTATGAGCCTTTACAATTACTTTTTCGTTGGGTAAAACGGTTCGGTAATAATTCACCTGATTGGAGGTAAAAAACACCTTCAACGATTTCATCATTTGAGGGTTAGCTCTGTATAAATGGATCCCAAATGCGACCAGACCAATCTGAGCCATACATTCTGTTAAAATCACTCCAGGGGTTACGGGATTACCGGGAAAGTGACCCCGATAAAAGAACTCATTTTCTTTAAAAGTATAGCAGCCCACAATATACTCGTCGTTTACGTCAAGTATTTCATCAATAAACCTGAACGGAGCCCGGTAGGGCATGCATTCCAGGATATTCTGTTCAACGCTGGTGGCTATCATTGACTACAAATATAATAATTAGTGGTGGTATGATACAACAAAAACCGTACCGAATTAATATGTTTTAAGGCTCAGAAGGGCGTTCTTTTTTATGGCGGATCCGGCTGTCAGCGTTTAAATCAAAGATTCACCCCCATCAGCTCTCACCACGGACCCATTGATCCATTTCGCTTCATCCTTGCATAGAAGAAAAACCACATTCGCAATATCCTGCGGTTCGGTAAGTCTTCCGAATGGATTGCGTCTTTTGGTTAGTTCAATCATCTTTTCTGATCCAGGAATCAGATCAAGAGCCGGTGTTTTAACCACTCCGCTTTGGATCACATTGGTTTTTATACCCAGAGGAGCCAATTCGATGGCCATGTAGCGGCATAAAACTTCCAGTGTTGCCTTGGCGGCAGAAACGGCTGCATAGTAAGGAATGTATTTTTGATTTCCTTCGCTGGTAAACGCAATATTACGTGCATCTTTTTCCCAAAGACCCATATTGATAAGTTCCTTGGTCCATTCCCACCAACTGGTGGCCATTGCATGAATGGTAATATCAAAGTCAGTTTTGTCTAACGTTGGTTCTGTATCCGAAACCATTTTTTTTAGATTTCCCTTGGCTACGCTATGCACAAGACAAAAGATCTTTTCATTACCCAGGTTTGTTTTTACCTCGGAAAGTATTTTTTTTCTCAGTTCTCCGTCCAGGGCATTTTCATTAAAAGAGATCACCTGAACGGAAGATCGGAGTGCATCGAATTTTTTATTGATCTCCTCTTCGTTTGATTTTCGATCGCGATGGACAAGAATGAGGTTCATTCCTTCTGCAGCCAGTTTTTGGGCGGTGGCATAACCAAGGCCGCTTGATCCACCAAGGATGAGGGCCCATTTATTTTTGAAGGAAGTCATTTGAAACGAAGATAATAGTTTAACGCCACTGAAGCAAAACTGTTTGGGCCGTAAACCCGGGCCCAAAACTCAGCATCAATCCATATTCTCCTTTGGCAATATTCTTTTCCATAAATTTATCCAGTACATAGAGAACCGTTGCACTGCTCATATTTCCATATTCCCTCAGCACTTCCTTGGTTGGCTCAATGTTTTTTCCGTATCGTCCAAAAAGATCCTCTACTACCTGTACAATTTTTTTTCCACCTGGGTGAAAGATGAACTGATTGATGTCCTCTATCTTTAATTTGTTTTTTTCGATGAAAGGGAAAATGATCTTTTCAAAATGTTTTTCGATCTGGTTAGGAACATCCGGATCAAGGACAATCTGAAGACCTGAATTTTTCAGATCAAAACCCATGAGTCTTGGTTGATCATAGAAATGATACATCTGTGTGTCTACAATGGCCGGTCTTATTTCCTCTGTTGGTTTAATAATGGCGCATGCACAACCATCCCCGAAGATAGCTGCTGAGATCGCGTTCGTGAGACTTTTATCTTCCAATAAAAAAGTAGAAGTGGGTGATTCAAATGCGATGATCGCAATCGTTTTTGAAGGATTTGCTTTTGCAAATTCATTCGCATAGATCAAAGCGGATGTTCCACCGGCACATCCCATTTCGGTGATCGGTAGCCTCACAATGTCTTGTCGCAATTTCAAACGGTTTACCAGGAAAGCATCTACGGATGGTATCATGATACCGGTACAGCTGGTAGTAATAATAATGTCAAGCTCCTCCGGTTGGGTGTTTGATTTTTTTAAGGCATTCCGTAAAGCTTTTTCGCAAAGATCGGTGGAAGCTTTGATGTAAATATTGTTTCGTTCTTCAAAACTCTTTTCGCTGAAGATATCCTGGATCGACATCATCCCATATCTTCTTTCTACCTGGGCATTTTTGAAAAGACGAATTATTTTTTCCTGTTCACGATCCGTAAGGTCACCCACCCATTGTTTTGCGTATTCGATGATTGTATCAATGCTTTCTGTAAATTCCGGGAGTTCTATGTGGGTGGTATGTATTTTCGACGACATTCTATCCTGTTTCAAGGGTCTAATTAACTGCTTTATTTTTAGATGCTGTTGTTTTGGCCTATTTTTTATTGTTTTTTATCGATCAGGAGTTGCCATCTGAAAGCCCATTTCCAGTGTAACCGAAAGGTATAGCCATCAAGGCCCTGAGCCATTTTTTTCATCTCATTCAGGTTAAATCCTTTTAAGATAGAGAGCCTGCCATCATGAAAGGTTACAAAAGAGGCATTTTTTAGTTGACATACCAGGCTGAATAATATATAGGCAATGCGACTCCTTTGAAGATCATTTACTACAATGAGGGCTGGTTGACGTGATACCAGGTTTTGAAGGATCAATCTGACCTCTTTTTCTTCGAAATGGTGCAGGAATAAATTCAACAGATAGATATCCGCATCCGGAATGGAGGATGGATCATTAATTACGTCTGCTTGTATAAACCTGATCTGTTTTTCGCTAAAATGTCGCTGCTTGGCAAATTCAATAATATTCGGGTTGGCATCAATTCCCACAAGTTCCAGCTGTTTCACACCATCGCAGGCAAGCTGTATCTTTTTAAGCAAATCCCCGGAGCCGCAACCCACATCAACAATCCTTAATTGTTTTCGCAGATTTTTTTGAATATAGGTGAGGACCGGATATGCCGAGACCGAGGTTCCTCCCAGGTTCTTGTTGATCCACTCGATCTCTTCCAGGTTTTGGGCAAGCGTTTTCCCCGAAAGGTTGAAGTCATCAATGATCTCCGGAACAATTACTCTTTGGCTAAACTTGCTCATGTCTTAAAAAAGTCTTTGCCAGGCAAACCATTTGTAAAAAAATCTTTGCCGTGGGTTTTTTTGATCAGTGCAGGTAACACAAATGGAGCGACCTTCAGACTTTTTAATGCCAGAGAGGAAATATTTTTTTTACCAAATAATCTTTGAGCTTTGTACCCAAAATCGAGTCTTGATTTAAAATTTTGTTTCCAGGTAGATGCATATTTTAGTTCCAGTTCTTCTCTGTTGATCTTTTTTTCAAAGTACGTTTCAATCAGGCGGCTTACCAGGAAGGCTCCATGTATTGCCATTGCCATTCCATTTCCGCATAAAGGTGTAATTAAACCGGCTGCATCACCTACCATCAACACCTGATCTTCAACCGGATTTTTCGGTTTGAATGAAAAATCCGAGATTACCTTGGGTTCGCTAAAAAGATTTTCGCCCTTGTTGAAGAGGTCATTCAAAAATGGATTTTTCCATAGAAGATTTTTTTCAAGCGCCTCAATACTTCCGAATTTTTTCAAGGCAGATTTTGTACTCAGGTAACATACATTGATGATCTTATTCTCAGCCATCGATACCCCACAATAACCCGTTTCAAAATTATGTAACGAAACCTCATTCGAAGGGATCTCGTATTTGAAATGATATTTCACGCCCAGATAATCAGCATCTTTTTGAAAGAACTCCCGATCCATGATCCTATCTATATTTGATTTCTTTCCATGAGCAGAAATCAGGATATTGCATTGGTAGGTACGATTATTGCTCGTTTTTACTTCAAACCCGTCAGCTGTTTTTTTATATCCGGTTACATTGGTCTGGAGCTGGACTTCAATATTTTTTTTAATGGCAAGTTGATAGAGTGCATGATCGAAAACATAACGGCTCAGTCCAAAGGCACCCTGATCAAGATGCGTTTCTGTAATATCCCCATTCCAATGTGATACTCTGAAATGGTCAATACGAACAGCTCCATCTGAAAATGGATCATAGCCCAGATAATCCAGATATTGCAAGGTTTCATTCGACACATATTCGCCGCAAACCTTATGTCGTGGATACTCGCCTTTTTCCCATAAAATAGTTGAAATTCCCAACTTATTTAAGTGCAGGGCGGCACAAAAACCTGCCAGACCGCCACCAATAATTCCAACCTGAAATTGATTTGACACGCCGCGAATTTACTGCTTTTAATTTTGGATCATATTAACGGTTCCATCCACGATCTCCAGTTCGATATTATCGATCGTTTGTTTGATGAGGGGAATATACATGGGGATCTCCATTTTACGAACCTCCAGCCTCAGATTAATAGAAATCTGAGAGGAATTCTGGATCATTCGGGCGCCATAGCTGCAAATTACCTCAGTAACATAGGTGATCCCACGAAATTTCATATTTCCTGTGATCATGAAGGTATACGCATCCTGAAGCTTGTCTGGTCTGAGTTTTTTTTCATCGATAGAACCTTCAAAGATCAGGCTGTTGGTGTCTTCAATATTTGTATTGTATTCGATCTCCTGACTGGGAAGGGGATTACTATTCTTATCTTCAAGCTCGTTCATCCGAACGATTACTTTTAACATTGAAGTGTTTTCCGTATAGATCAGGTAGGATTGATGTGAAACAAAGTAATAATTCTGAAGTCCGTTCATCATGACCTCCGAGGGGCAGGATACCAAAAAGTTGGGTTGGGAAAAGGCATTGAAACCAAACCCCAATAAAAATAAAACAAGTAAGAACGGCCGTTTCATTTGATAAATTTAATGAATACTCAGAAAAATCGGTCAAATTCTCGATGAATTTGTATCTATTTAACTATTATTTAGCGCATTAGCTTGTTAATCACGTGTTAATAGATTTCTTTAAAAAAGATGAAGGAGTGGCTATATTTTATATATTTGTGAGTGAACACACACTTGTTAGGAGAAGAATATGGAAGATAGAAATAACAAAGGGAAGTCGGAAATTTTTTCAAAGGCGGTAAGGGCAGGAAAGCGAACTTATTTCTTTGATGTAAAGTCGACTAAAGACGGAAACCTGTATTTAACGGTTACAGAAAGCAAACGGAGATTGCGCCATGATGGCAACGGATTTTTCTATGAAAAACACAAAGTCTTCTTGTATAAAGAGGATTTTATCAAGTTTTCCGACGGGTTATCGGAAGTAGTGGAATATATCCGGGCGAACAATCCAACTCCGGTAGTTGAGCAGGTATATGTTCCGAATCCGGACCATAACGGTGCCGATCATTCTAACGAAACGGCAAATACGGAGCAAATATCCGAGAGCAGTGGCAGCAGCTTTTCATCGGATGTTGATTTTGACGATCTGGATAAGTAAGATCCAAAAAAATATTGAATGCAGCCTTCCCGGTACAACCAGGAGGGCTTTTTTATGCCATACCGAGCCAGAATCTTATAATGGCCACCAGACCTTCCGGTTCTTCATAAAATCCCATATGACCGGAATTTTTCATTTCAGCCCATTCGGCATCTCCAAGAAATGCCAGTTCTTCAAGATCTTCTACATTAAAAAGCTTGTCATAGGTACCTCCAATAAGGATATTATTTCCACCCGAAAGTTTCCAGGTTTGGGTATGATCTTTCCGGTCGCGAAGCCCTTTTACGGTCTCAATAATGAAAGCCGGAGAAATTTTTTCAGCTTTTTGTCTTAATATTTCAATCTGAGCGGCAAATTCATTTTTTCTATGCTCCGCGAATAAATTCCAGTAAAATTCCCTGATGAATACAGAGGGGTCACGTTCGAGTACCTGAATTGTTTTATTGCGGTTATTTTTTTTCTCCTCATCATCTGCCGCACAGGTAGAATGTAAGAGACCGATGTTGATCTCCGGATCAAGTAATGATAGCTCCAACGTAACATATCCACCCATACTATGTCCGAGTACAAATAAGTTATCCAGCGATAAAAATTCAAGCAACTCGTGGATCATGATGGCCTGTTGTTGCATGGAAAAATCAAAATTATCTGCGGGTGTACTTTTTCCAAAACCCAGCATGTCAACAACAATGAGATTGACCTCTATGTTTTTTTTAAGGTGATCCCAAATCTCATGATCCTCGATAAATCCATGGATCAACAATAGATTCTTATCCGAATTCTTGTTGATAAGTTCGTACCATATCTGGCCTCCGCTGCCGTCAAAATAATTTTCCATGGATCAAATGTAGTATTTTCGTATAGATGAATTTTCTCGCCCATGCCTTTTTATCCTTTGGAGATGCAGAATTGCTTACCGGCAATATGATCGCAGATGCGATCAAAGGTAAAAAAGCCGAAGAATTTCCGGCCGGCATCAAACATGGGATTTTATTGCACCGTTCAATAGATGCATATACGGATCAACATGAATTGGTTAGACGAACCCGTAAAATATTTTATCCGGTTATTCATCACTATGCACTGGTGATGAGTGATGTGATCTATGATCATTTTTTAGGTGTGAACTGGGAAAAATTCAGTTCTCAGCATCTGAGAGATTTTTCAACCAACACTTATGTGGATCTTGAAAAACATAGCAGCTATTTTCCGGAAAAATTTTCGAGAATATTTTCTTATATGAAGAATGACGACTGGCTGGCGATGTATGCTACCAGACCAGGTATCTATGGAACGATAGAAAGGTTATCATACCGGAGTAAACAATTTATCTGGGCCAAAGAAACAATCAGTATTTTTGATGAGCATTATAAGGAAATGGAGGATCATTTTTTAGCATTTTTTCCTCAACTGATTGAGCATAGCAAGAAGTTTTTGGAAGATGATCCTGACGCATTACCGATTCAATAATAAATTCATGAATAATAAAACAAATGAAGAGATCACCAATACCTTCAGTAAAATGATCCGTTTTCTAAAGATCATAAATACCACACAAATTCCTACGGCTGATAGGCGGATCAGATTTTCCTGGGAGTAAAAAGTATTCGTTTTAAAAAAGTATTCATTGATGGCGCTAATTGACATGAGAATAATGAAACATGTATAAAGCGCTACATTATTCTTTAAAAAATGATTTCTTGAATTAAACCCATCCATATCTTTTTCATGTGGAAAAAGCAGGATTGAATAGAAGAAATAAATGAGGGGCGTTACTAAAAAACTGATCAGTGAGAAAATATTGAGCACTACCTTCGTATACCAGGTATATGAAAGCCACCAGAAATCGAGGAACATGATAAAAAAGAAAATCGTAAGCGCCACATAATCCCAGTGGACTTCAATCTCCCTGCGGTTTCTCAAAAAGCGCCCCCAGCCATTAAAGAATTCGGAAGCCACATAACCGAAAATAATGGAAACAAAAATGATAATATATTCTAAAAAGGAAAGCATAAGGTCTGCATCATTCTAAGTTGGATAAAAATAACTATTTTTCAATTCGAACGCATCCTTTATAGTTGAGTATTTGGCCAAGCAGAGGAGACAGGGTGTTTACTTCGACCTTCCATCCATCCTCATGTTCAACAGCCGAAGCTTTGCTAAAAATGCTCATGAATCCGGGTAACCGGATACCCAGGAACCGGGTATATACCTGTTCAAAAAACAGTGAATGGTCTTTAACGTACACTTTAAATCCCAGCTCTACAGATCCGGCTCGTTCGGCTAAAAAACCATTTCGTACGTATTGATCTGTACTGAATATTTTTCCATTGAAACTTCGTCTCCAGATCTCTTTTTCCTCCAGACGCACCACATCCAAGATCAGATCCATGTTTTTTCCTTCTGGGGGAAGTCCGTTCATCTTGTTAAAAGTCCGAATCAACCAACCCTTTCCATATTCCACATCAATTTTACCAGAAGCTTTAATGCTGGAAGAGCCATGACCCAATTGCAGAAAAGGACCGAGTTGGCTGAAATCTTCACCAAGAAGCTTTGGATAGACAAAAGTTGACACTGCGTAAATGTAGAAATTTTAAAAAGGGTTTACAACCGAATCCGTCTACATTTGATATTCATGTTCCTTCCGCGCCAACTAGAAACCACTATTAGTGTTGTATGGGTACATAAGTCCAATCCCATTCATCTCTGTTTATTTTGGATAGATCGACGGGAGTTAGCCAAAAGAAATAATAGAGAAAAGGTTCTGCTTTCATTACAATTGGATTTTCTGCAGTTCCATCGCGGCTGAATTCACTTTTAGTTAGAATTTTTACATTAGGATTGGATTTGTTAATATACAAGGGCCTGAAACCACTATAGGAAAAAGCATGAAAGAATGCAATGACCAACAAAACGAATCCAATGCCAAATGCACCTACAATGGTAGCTGTCTGGATCGAAATGTTTTTCTCTTTTGATTTGGATTTTGTTCCAAGCATCGTGAGAAGAATAGCTGCTCCAACTACAAATGCTCTGGAGGTCTCATACTTAATTCGAGCCCCTGGAAATCTGAATTCAATCAGATCGGTTGCATCAATAATAAGGGCTACAACGAACATTTGAATGATAGCCAGGGCGATCCCAAACAATGTGTACTGAATTGCTTTTATAATTTGTTTTGTTTCCATATAAATGTGGAGGTTTTAATATCTAAAAAATTTATGGCTGAACCCGTGCCCAGTTTTTTCTGTTGATCTTCATTGTGTCAATAGGCACTACCTGTTGAAAATAGAATAGGAATGGGGTAATTTTGTAGGTTCTTGTAACAGATGGATCACTATCTGTGGCTCCACAACCAAATTCTGCCTGCACAATCTTTGTTTGCTGGTATTTTGCATGTACAAAAACTGTTTTATCACCGGATCTTCCACACATTCCGAAAACAAAAAGATGAATGGCCAAGATGTAGTAAAAAAATAAATTAACAATAAAGGCTCCAACGACAATGGAACCATTCAACCACCATTTATATTTTACATTTAACAAACAAATACTCAGGATAAACGTGAGCAATGGAAGTATCTGAGCTTCCAGTTCGAATAACTGTATATTGTACTTTTCATCAGTAAATTCGATGGTTGAAAAGTCAATAACTAAATGAGCTAGCAAGTCATATTTTATAATCTCCAATAGAATAACAAATAAACTGTATCTGAGCAATCGTATTGGCTTCATAATTCTATTTGTTCCCATTTCAATTTGCTAAGATAAACATTGGATTTCGGACGAAACAATCTTTTAATGGTCTTATTAAATTTCAACTTCATTTTTGAATAGTACCTGTTAAAATTAATTCCACCTGCCCTGAAAACTTTCCGATGGGCAATGTATACCATCGTTATGGTGGAAAAGAAAAATATCCAGTACGCATATAACCTCCAGAAACGGGAAAATGCAGACATGTTTCTTGTGATCTGCGCTAATCTTTCAAACTGGAAATTAATATGAAAAGCTTCGTCGATGAGAATATCGGTACAAATTTCCTTGAGAAGTGTGCATTGGGTGGCATTTTTCAGCGATTGGTAATATACCTGTGCGGTGTTTTCAACCGTAAGAACGGTTAAGGTCCATAATTCCATGTTGGTGTTAAAATATCTCACCTGTCGGAATAAACTATCTCCCCAATCAGCTTTGATCCTGGAAACATTCAATCGATCTAAATAAATACCCAGGTTCTCTCCATGTTTATTTTCTTCTTTGATAAACAGGTGAACGGCGGAAAGAAAATCAGGATCATTTACCTGTTCCGCATGTTTTTTGGATGCGGCGATCAGATGTTTTCCATCGGAGGTTTCGGCCAGTTGCCAGGCTTGCAATGATCTGAGGATTTTGCGCTTTTGATCTTTGGTTAATGACGGTTGTAACGTCCAGTTGACCCGTTTAACTTTTAAGTTACGGGAAAAATGTTCTTCCCAATATTTCGATGTTTTCATTTTTTTAAATTTAATTATGTGGCACCCACTCCCCAACTTCCTTCCGAGGTGGTGCTGAATAATATGAAGATTAAAAGAAGACCTAATAACAGAATAGCATCAATTATTGCTAATCCAATCACCAATGCTTTTACGATCAATATAATGAGATTTTCATTTTTTATCTTGTATATGACAATGCTGCTGGTGATAAGTGATATAGGTTTTAGCAAAAAACAAACAGCCATTAGTTTACCATTTGTTATTGAGATCCCCAAAAGCGATGATTTGCCCCAAAACATAACTGTCATTATTCCGCTTATCACGCTTATACAGAATAAAGTGATAAATAGAATCCACAATTTCCAGGTGCTGGTTTCTGACATTTTGTTCATTGCTTTTACTGAGGTATTCATGTTTTTAATTTTAGCAATGTGCAATACTACTATCTCCGGAAAAGAACAGGTATATGGCAAAATATAGGTAGGGTACTATATATCCGAACACGATGATCACAGTGATCAATGATGCTATGGAGAGTAGGGTGATCTCGAAGAGATAAATCAGGAAATTAACTATTCTATTCATTTTCATTAATTCCTCGATTAGGTTGTTAATCCAAATGCAATTTCTACATCATCGGTTACGATAATAACGATCAATATCATCGCGAAAATGATAACGGAGCATATGCTGAATATGTACAGGAAGCTTTTCATCCGGTTGAGAATTCGAATTTTATTTTCTGTAGTCATAATTTTCTGTTGGTTGCTTTTGTTCCCCGGGTTGAAATCCGGTGTTTATTTTTATGTTTATGGGATGCATGTCGTATGAGTTGAATCCAGCCCGCCAATAACACAAGCACCAGGCCCAGCATGAGGAGATAGATCTTATTCTTCATTTTTTCTGTATCTGAATTATTTCATGTTACCCGATCGGACCCCGGGGTGAAGCAAGTAGCTCCCGATGTAAGTAACTGTATTTTTTGCTGGTATGGCAGAGCGGCGTGAAGCAAGCTCCTGCCATACCTTGCAAAAAACAGTTACTTACCAGGGACTACTGCGTAACACCGGTAGAGGGCCCCATATTCTCTTCTTTTAAAATCAGGTTGTTATCATCTCCATTCTTGGTCCATGAAATTTTCCGCGAGAAAAACATAACCAATGATAGAATGAAGAACAGACCAACACTGCCTGCAAGCAACGCATAATCTTCTAACTGGATCAGTGAGAAAATAAACAGGTACAAAACGGAAATCAATATTCCGAAGATGATGGCTGTTTTTATGCTTTTAAAGATCATGCCGGTGTAAATACTGATCTGCAATACAACTGCCGTAGCTGCAATACCATAAGCGATATTGAATCCCGTGTATTCGCTGATGGATAGTAAAAGTGTGTAGAAAATGAGCAATGCTGCACCTACCAATATATATTGGGCTGCATTGATCCTTCTTTTTTGTAACAATTCAATGAAAATATAAACAACAAAAGTTAGCGTTATAATGAGGATGGCATATTTAATACTGCGATCTGTTTTTGAATAATGATCCTGGCCCTGTAGTAATTTTACTCCCATATTATTTTCAGAAGTTTGAACATTTGGCATATCACCAAAACGATCGGGTACTGTTTTTCTAACGTCCATCGTATTCCATTTAGCGGTAAATCCTTTTTCGGTTACATTACTATTTGGTAGAATTTTTCCCGTAAAGGAAGGAATGCTCCAGGGAGATGTAAGCTCAATACTGGTTTTATTTGCGTAGGGTTGAAGATTGAGTTGCTCGTATCCCTTAAGTTGCACATCAAAGGAGAAAGATTGATTATGCATGGAGGAATCAATATTGAGTTGAATGGGAGCTGCAATACCAGCAGGGATGAACTGAACGTCATATGGATTATTTGAAAATTCTGATTGGGCATCATTGGAATTTAAACGAACCACATCTTCCATACCGGTATAATCGCTGATGCTCATAACGAGTTGGGCTTTGTCCCAGAGTATTCCTCCATTTTCCGCAGTGTTTGGATTTACAGAAAGATCTTTAAAACTACCCGCAAAGTTGAGTTTTGTTTTATACAGGACCACCTTGTATAAACTTCGATGTTTTACTTCCGGATCGATGTTTCCTTGAATATTAAGTTCATTTGGTTTGATCCAGAGATAGGTCAATCCTTCCCGATTGTCGATACCATTTTTGTAAGTAGGGACCAATAACATGGGACCTTTGATTGTTTGTGCCGATGCCCACTTACTTACTACTTCTTCTTTCACCTCCTCCTGTCGTTGTTTTCGTTCGCGAACCAGGTCGTGAATAAGAAATTGTGGAATGAGTAAAAAAAGAATGAGAAAGAATACAAAGATTCCCCGGAATACCAGGTAGAATCTGTCATAGAATTGCATGAATTGATTTTTCATTTGTCTGTTTGTTTTTATGATTTATTAAAAGTGCTTTGAAATTCAAAGTATAAGTTCAAAAAAAATACTATTGTAGTTTACGTATCATTTTTTCCAATGCATCCAAATGTGTTTTAAATGCTTTTTCACCCAGCTTGGTGGCAGAGTAGGTGGTATTTGTCTTGCGCCCAATAAATCCTTTCTGCACACGAACATATCCATTCTCTTCCAATCCTTTTAAATGGGAGGCCAGGTTACCGTCGGTTACTCCGGTGAGTTCTTTGAGCTGATTAAAGCTCACATGATCGTTCACCATGAGTGCACTCATAATACCCAGCCGTACACGGCTGTCAAAGACTTTATTTAACTGATCTATAAAGTTCGACATGCTTCAGTTAATTGGTTTTCCGGTCATATTTCGACCACATATAGATCCCATAGATGATATGACAAAATCCAAACCCGAGTATCCAGAAAATAAAACTATAATCCGAAAAAAGAAGATTAACTAATCCCAATGCGATAATAGTTAATGCAAGGTACAGGGTTTCATGGATCGTAAATTTATATACACTGAAAAGTGAAATGCCATACACAATCAAACTCATCGGTGCAATATAAAGAAAGTCCTGCTTACCGATCATATAAATAATAAACATGGTTCCGGCAGTAAAAGGGACCAGAAAATGAAAGGCCACTTTACGGCTCATATTGCCCCAGATATTTATTTTCTGCTTTTGAGATTTGATATAGGTAAAAATAAAGGCGCTGACCATAGCTACCAGAAAAGTTCCGATAGCAATGTACGACAAGGGGTGAAAAACATAATCGGTAACGGTATCATAGCCTTGCCGGCGAAGGGCTTTGTACGTTTCCTGTTCACTCAGGTCAACATAGGGATAAGCCAGGGCCGCACCAATGAGTGCTGTAGTTCCGGCCGCCACACCACTCCATCCACTGAGGCTGATGAAACGGCTGGACTTTTCCATCATGGATTTGATCTCCTTTAATTGCTCAAGTTCGTTGGTCATAAAAAAGTACTTTGAATTACAAAGTTAAACATAGTTTTATAACGTGCAAATTTATTTTTATTGTGAAGATTGTTTTTTGGCCTCTTCCGATCTGCCGAACCTTCCGGAAACCAAAAAGGCTGCCCGGAGGACAGCCTTTTCTGATCTTTACTTTTTAAGATTATTTAGCAACGGTAAACTTCTTTGAATAAGTCTTAGCCGAGGTGCTCATATTTACAGTATACATACCAGAAGCCAACCCGGTTATATCCAGATTAAAGATGTTACCATTCAACAGGTTTGAAGGATCAATGGTCCTTACCACTTGTCCCATGCTATTTACAACCGAGATATTTTTGATATTCTCACCTTCTTTGATCTGGATATTCAATACATCTGTGGTTGGATTCGGATAGATATTGAAGCTGATGGTTTGTTCATCTTCTACACCTGCAGCAAAACAGGAAACATAACCATAACACTGACTTGAGAAACTCCATGAAAGATCAATCGTTAATGGGTCCATAAAATCTTCATCACAGAATTTAGCCCCCTTGCCCATATAATGATAGATGGTAGCACTCAAGGCATCTACCGGCACTTCCTGACTAACAATTGGTAAAGTATATTCTGGACCACCGTTTAATCCTTCCAGCACATAAGGCGCCATGGTAGGCGTGATCACAAACTCTTCGTTTTGCACACCGGTGATCTGTTTCCAGCAGGTCCTTTTGCCATTGGTAAGATTAAACCCGGCTATAAATGTATTGGGCGCTTCATTGGATGCAGCGCCGGTATGTATCAATGTATCTGTATCAGACCAGGAATAGAACATGATGCTTCCGTCGGCTGTTCTGGCAATCTGGCTATAGTTGTCAACACCCAGAGGCGTTGGACTTTCCGGCACACTTGTCCTGAATGTATTGACCTGACCGACATACAGGAATGTCCAGGTAGTTCCTCCATCCGTCGAATAAATATCTACTGCGTTTTTGGGGTAGCCTGACCAAACAGAATATTGTTTAGGACCTGTTACTACACCAAATGTATCTGTTCTCTCCACAGCACAAAGCGTGGTAAAAATGTGAAGGTTATTATTCATGTCGACCGTAATATCACATTCAAAAGAGGTTGCCACTTCTGTACATGATTCAATGGCTGTACCGGTATCAAAAAGATATTGCTTGATGCTATCCGCAAGACCCGGGATCCCATCCACATGTAATTCGTTTGCAGCACTCCAGGTAGTTCCTGCATCGGTTGATTTATAGATAACAGGATTGTAGGTTGAGTCTGCAGTTCCAATATCGCCCAGGAAAACAATGTATCCTGTTTGACCATCATTTGAAAAGGCAACATTGGGTCCTGTTAGATGGCGGTTACCATCAAATGTGGTACTGTGCGGAGAATAAAGGGCTGTATGTTTTACCCAGTTTACATTTCCTGCAGCAAAGGTTCCTTTATACACATTGATCGAATCGATATAGGTGGTGTCGGATGTTGTGGCATTCTCAGCCATCCAGAAAACACCATTGGTACTTTGACATAATCCACCTGGTATAAGCGTACTGGTATTTTGAAAAGGGTAATTTTCGGTTGTAGTAACAGGATTGGTGGTGGAAACCTGGCAGGTTCCGTTTACATGCCCATCGAAGTTAGTGCCCAGGGTGGGACCAGACCAAACAATATACGCACTGAGTGGATTTGTATTTCCGGTAGGGTTATATAAAAATGATTCAGGATAACGTGCTCTGCGGGTATAGGTGGAGTTAAGTACACCCAATTCGGTGAACCAGGTTACTCCGGCATCTGTTGAGATGGAATAACGAAGACGTCCATTGTCGGCAGCGCCCTGGCCATAGAGTGCAATATTGTGACGAAATGTAAAACCAACCAGGTTTAAGGCCGGATCAACAAATACCTGATTTTGCGAAGTTCGCAGCATGCTATAAGCATTGGTTGATTGCCCAATGGGTTGAGAGTTTTGAGAAAAGGAAAAGGAAGCACTTGTAAGAGCAACTAAACCGAGTAATATTTTTTTCATTTTTATTGGATTGAGATTAATGAAACAAATTTAAGTATTCAGGCCAATAATGGTTGCAGTGGTTGGTGTTTTGCCTGGGAATCCAACTTGTTAAAACGGTGTATTCTTGCCCATTTGGCAGTTTATCAGTTAATTAGCTTTTATACAGGGAAACATTTGAAATATATTTACTATTATTGTATCTTTAAAAATATTTAAATAACTCTAAAAAATTAAAAATTACTGATTATGAGAAGAGCTTTATTCTTGTTACTGACACTGGGCTTTGTGTCGCAAATAAATGCACAGGTGATCTTTTATATGGAGTCACCGGCGCCTGTAGTAGGCAATTACGATATGACCTGGGCTGATCCAGGCGGTGGGTGGGGTTGTCCCGATCTGAATATCCCTGGAAATTCAGTTCTAGACACACTTGCTTTTGCTTTGGGTACTGACTCCTTATGCTGCAATGCGATCACAAATCCGACAGCAATCAATGGTAAAATTGCGGTTTTATATCGTGGAACCTGCGAATTCGGAGTAAAGGCGTTAAATGCACAAAATGCAGGTGCAGTAGCGGTTGTTATTATCAATAATATTCCTGGAGCACCCATTGCTATGGGACCCGGAGCACAGGGGATCAATGTAACCATTCCGGTTGTGATGATCACCCAGGCTGACGGTGCTGCATTGAGAGCCTCTATTCTTACAGGTAATGCTACAGCATTTATCGGATCGAAATTTGGATTCTATCCAAACGACCTTGGTATTTGGCCGAAAGACTATATTCTTGCTCCTGCTACTTCAAATCCTGAAGTAACCAATAGTATTGCCAGTGAATTTACTGCTGCACTCGGATCCTGGATCATTAATTTTGGACAGAATGCTCAAACCAATGTTACACTTCATGGAAGCATTACTTATATGGGAGGATCAGTTTATTCTCAAACTTCTTCTCCGGTAACTATTCCGGCTGGTGATAGCCTTTGGGTTCAACTTCCATGGTTCAGCCAGGCTACTTATCCTTCAGGATTGTATAAGTTTACTTATACCGTAGCTTCTGATTCAGCTGATGACTTTACAGATGATAACAAACGCAGAGCTGACTTCACAATCAGTGATACACTCTTTTCATTGGCACCGATTGATACGGTTACTTTGATGCCAATTACAAATGCAAGTTATCGGCCATCCGGTAGCACCAATGATTTTGAAGCATGTCTTAACTTCAGGGATTCTCTGGCCAGCCGATTGGTTGTTCAGGGAATGTGGTTTTCAGCAGCTACTTCAGCAACAGATTCTTTAACGAATCCAACTGTATTGATCGAAACCAACATTTATAGCTGGGACGATGTATTTACGGATGTATTAGGAACTGTTACAATGGATGCATTAACTCCTGTGGCTTTTGGAAGTTATACGTATACATCCAACCTTCAAAACCAAATGGTATATGCTCCGTTCTCGCAGGATTTTTTCCCATTAGATAACCAACGTTATTTGTTTTGTGTAAAAGCGAGTGCTTCTAACACAAATACTTTCCTTGGTTTTGGAACCACGGTGGATTATGATGAACATATCAACCAATATCTGCAACCGGTATCTCCTATTGCTGACGGAGCAACCTGGTATTGGGCCGGATTTGGAACCGATGTAGTTCCTTCAATCGCAGTTAAGATGTTTGATGAAACCACATTGGGTACAGAAACAATTTCAGCCATTTCAGGTGGAAATCCATATCCAAATCCTGCTTCAAACATTGTCTATATTCCTATGAACCTGGTAACCGGTGATATGGAAATTACGATCCTTGATATGCAGGGAAAAGTGATCAAGACAGAAGTACGTAACATCACAACTCCAGGCTCACTTCCTGTAAATATTGAAGGAGTAAGCAATGGACAGTATATTATTCGTTTGACCAATGGACAAATGACACAGTCATTCAAAGTTCTGATCAACAACTAAGCATACATGATAGAAAAAGCCATCCGCCTCTGGTGAGATGGCTTTTTTTTTGATTTTTTGAAAAGAAGGCAATAATCGCCTAAATTTTTTAGTTTTGTAGTATAAATACGTTTATGATGAAATCACTCAAGTTTTTATCTCTTTTAGGGGTTGTTTTTATAGCTCTTACTTCCTGCGAGGAAACTCCACCACCACAAGATCCAAGGCTCGTTTTTAAATTTACTTTCGATAGTACACAGGCCCGTCTTGACAATATTGGAAACCCTTCCTCCATGCCGGCAAATCATCGTGGACAACATCCACAATTCAACCAGATGAGTGCACACTATATTGAACTAGCACCAACGGCAACTACAGCGTTAGGTACAGGAGAGATTCTTTATCTGGCACCTTCAACTACTGCAGGAGGTCCAACAGCTATTGATTTCAGCCAAGGCGTGAAAGTAGGAGCAAATCAGGAATTTTTCTCGATGGCATTAAAGGACATAGCACCGGGAACCTATGATTGGTTAAGGATCTCGTTAGCCTACCAGAATTATGACATTCAGTATAGAATTGGTCCACCTGCCTTCCCATCTACCTATGATGGAGTTGGAACCACAGCATCTTTCATTGGATTTAACACCTATATCGGGACATATAATATAAATACTCAGCCGATTACGGTAAATGACGATAAGCTTCAGGGGTATTGGGGGTTTGAAACCACCATTCTGGGAACCCCATATACTGTAACAGGACAGGCGCCTCCGGGAGCAACAACCGTTCCTAATCCATTATTTGCAACATCGCCTATCCCAGCGGGTTCATGTGTGGTTACGGCAGCTTTCTCAGCCCCATTGACAATTACAGGCAATGAGACCCAGGATATTGTGATCAATGTTTCCCTTTCCATCAACAATAGTTTTGAGTGGATTGAGTCAGGTGGAAATAATTACTATGAACCTTTAAATGGTGATACAGTCATCGATATGGGAGTTCGTGGAATGATCCCATACGTCCAATAATAAAGGCATTTTACCTTATGAGACCTGCAATTTGAGAACAAATTGCAGGTCTTTTTTTTGAACCTAATTTACCAAGCTGTGTATCTTAACAATAACCTGTTGAATCATCATGGTCCTATTTTTGCATTGGATTCTACAATTAATTATATTTGTAACAACAAGCACGCTTCATCTATGAAAAAACAGCTACTTACCATTATTGGCTTTTTAACCATTAGTTTTAATGCGTTTGCCACCCAGTACTATATTACTAATTCAAGTGATACCTATGTACCTTCGTTTTTGCAGGTAAATGTGGGTGATACCGTTAATTTTATGGCGGGACCAACGCATACGACCAGACAGGTTTCTGCCGGAACATGGGTTACAAATGATACCACAATGTTGGGTAGTGGTTTTGGTGATTTGGGGCCTGGTGGTATATTCATCCCATCTTCGCTGGGGAATGTTTATTACGTATGTGTGGAGCATGTTCAGTCAGATCAGATGAAGGGGCTTATTTATGTAAGTCAATTGGGGATCGAATCCAATAAATCAATTACGATGCAGATCATGCAATCGGTATCTGAACAATATTTGAAACTGGTGATTACTGGCAATGGAACAGGGAATATACATGTTGAAATGCTCAATTTGAGCGGACAGGTAGTTAAAACCATTGGTATGGAGCTAAATGGAGATGAGACTGTAGCCAACATACCTGTTGGAGATATGCCCAAAGGTGTCTATATGATCCGCTGGTCTTATGGAAATGTAAACAAAGCCCGAAAGATCATTTTACAGTAATTTTTGCTGTTTAGGGTTTTAATTCTTACATTTGCCTCCCGATTTGAGGGACTTAAATTTTAAAGATTTTTTAAAATGGCTAAGAAAGGTAACCGAGTACAGGTGATATTAGAATGCACTGAGCATAAAAACAGTGGTATGCCTGGAACATCAAGGTATATTACTACCAAGAATAAGAAAAACACTACTGAGAGAGTTGAATTGAAGAAATACAATAAGATTCTTAAAAAAGTAACTGTTCATAAAGAAATTAAATAATTTAAGTAATGGCAAAGAAGACCGTAGCAACACTTCGTACAGGACAGGGTAAAGATTTTACCAAAGTGATCAAAATGGTGAAATCTGCAAAATCAGGTTCTTACCAGTTTAAAGAAGAAATTGTCCATAAAGATCATATCAAAGATTTTTTTGCAAGTAAGTAATTCCTGCAAATACTGTATTTTTGAGAGCTTCTTCTGTTGGGGAAGCTCTTTTGTTTTCAATCAGTTGTAAGATGGCATTATTCGGGATATTCAATAAGGAAAAGAAACAGGCATTAGATGAGGGTTTATCAAAGACCAAGGAAAGTCTCTTCGGGAAACTAAAAAGAGCGGTCGTTGGTAAATCAAGAGTTGATGAAGATGTGCTGGATGAGCTGGAGCAGGTTCTCATTAGTTCGGATGTAGGTGTTGCCACTACCATTAAGATCATCGAACGGATTGAAAAACGTGCCTCCAGGGAAAAATATGTGAATGCTGAAGAACTTAATACGCTTTTAAAGGACGAAATAGCGGCATTGCTTTCAGAAAATAAAATTGATGACGGTTATTCAAACTATGATTTGCCAGCTGACAAAAAGCCTTACGTTATTATGGTGGTTGGTGTAAACGGTGTTGGAAAGACTACCACCATCGGAAAATTATCACATCAGTTTAAAAAAGCAGGAAAATCGGTGGTGTTAGGGGCAGCAGATACTTTTCGTGCAGCAGCAGTAGAACAGCTTAAGTTATGGAGCGAAAGGGTAGGGGTCGATATAGTGGAAAAAGGAATGAATGCGGATCCAGGCTCGGTTGCTTTTGATACCTTGAATTCAGCAGTGGCTAAAGGAGCTGATGTGGTGATCATCGATACAGCGGGGCGGTTACACAATAAGGTCAACCTCATGAATGAGCTAACAAAAATACGAAATGTGATGAAGAAGGTAATTCCGGATGCTCCACATGAAGTCTTATTGGTGCTTGATGGATCAACAGGCCAGAATGCCTTTGAACAGGCCAAACAATTCACTGCGGCAACGGATGTAAATGCCCTGGCGATCACAAAGCTAGACGGAACAGCCAAAGGCGGTGTTGTGATTGGAATATCCGATCAGTTTAAAATTCCTGTGAAATATATTGGTGTTGGGGAAAAAATGGAAGACCTCCAGGTATTTGATAAAAAAGAATTTGTTGATTCTTTGTTTTCATAAAAATCTGAATTTTGAAAACAAAAACACTCAAAAAAAATAAAATCAACGTAGTAACACTCGGTTGCTCCAAAAATATTTATGACTCTGAAGTTTTGTTGGGTCAACTAAAAGCAAATAATCTGGAGGCCTGTCATGAATCCTCGCAGGAAGATTTCAATATTGTGGTGATCAATACCTGCGGGTTTATTGAAAATGCCAAACAGGAAAGCATTGATACCATATTGCAATATGTGGATGCGAAGCAGAATGGACTGGTAGATAAAGTGTATGTAACCGGTTGTCTGAGCGAACGCTATAAACCCGAATTGGAAAAGGAAATCCCTGATGTGGATGCTTACTTTGGAACACGGGATCTTCCCCGTTTATTAAAAACACTAAAAGCTGATTATAAACATGAGCTAATAGGTGAAAGGATATTGACTACCCCATCTCATTTTGCCTATTTCAAAATTTCAGAAGGTTGTGATCGCCCCTGTTCTTTTTGCGCCATTCCAATTATGCGGGGTAAACATATTTCTACACCGATCGAAGAGCTGGTTAAGAATGCCGAAAACCTTGCTAAACAAGGTACAAAAGAACTGCTATTGATTGCACAGGATTCTACCTATTATGGACTCGACATTTATAAAGAACGAAGGTTGGCCTCATTAATGAACGAATTGAGTAAAGTGGATGGTATAGAATGGATCCGCTTGCATTATGCATTTCCAAGTGGGTTCCCTGAGGAGATACTGGATGTGATTGCTGAAAACGAAAAGATCTGTAAGTATATTGATATTCCGCTACAGCATATTAGCGATCCGTTGCTGAAGTCAATGAAACGTGGTACCACCCGCGAAAAAACCTATGCTTTATTGGATCAATTCCGGAAAAAAGTTCCCGGGATTGCTATCCGAACAACATTAATTACTGGCTATCCGGGGGAGACTGAGCAGGATCATCAGCAAATGATACAATTTGTAAAGGATGTAAAATTTGACCGAATGGGAATATTTACCTATTCACATGAAGAGAATACCGGTGCTTATAAATTGGAAGACAATGTTCCCATGGAAGTGAAACAAAACCGAGCATCTGAATTGATGGAAATTCAACAGGGAATTTCTTATGATCTTAATCAGGATAAAGTTGGTAGAACCTTTAAGGTTTTGTTTGACAAGGCTGAGAACGGCCATTTTATTGGTCGTACGGAATATGATTCACCCGAAGTGGATAATGAGGTTTTAGTGGATGCAAAAACCAATTTTGTAAGGATAGGAGATTTTGCCAACATCAAGATTGAATCAGCACAGGAGTTTGACCTCTTTGGAAATGTAATTGAATAAGACTTGGATTTTTTACAACATATAACTTTAGAGACTGCAGGCATCGGAAGCAAGCTGGTGAATGAGTATTTTTCCGGAAGTCCGGTGATTAAAAAATTGTATAGTTTTTCACCGGATATCGAAGGATTGAAACAGGCGGTGTCTGAGCGGAAAAAATATCCGTCGAACCGGCAATTACTCTATGATGTATTGCACAAGCAATATGGAAGATCGGTATTGTCCGAATCTCTCAAATCGAATATTGAGGTGTTGCTGCAGAAAAATAGCTATACGGTTACTACGGGACATCAATTAAATTTATTTACAGGCCCTTTGTACTTCATCTATAAGATTGCTTCTGTGATCTCACTTTCTCAAAAACTGAATGTGGAAATTCCTGGCCACCATTTTGTTCCTATTTACTGGATGAACTCTGAGGACCATGATTTTGCTGAGATCAATCATTTCTTTTTAAGAGGGGAGAAGTTTGAATGGGAAGTGGCTGCCGATAAGTATGGACCTGTAGGTCGCATGGCACTGGAAGGAATCGAACCTTTCATGAATGAAATTAAATCAAAATTTGATGACCTGTCTAAGACCGATCCTGTTTTTGATTATCTGATACATGCTTATAAAGATTCGGAGACACTTTCTGTTGCGCATCGTGAGATCACCAACAAGATCTTTGGGGAGTATGGTCTTGTAATTTTGGACCAGGATGATGCAGATCTAAAATCCGCTTTTTCCGAATATCTATCCGATGAGATCATCAACGGATCGTCTATCGAATCTGTCGAAACCACCAACAAATACCTTGAAGCAAACGATTTTAAGCCGCAGGTTTTGGCCCGTGCGATCAATATGTTTTATATCGGCAAGGGTTATCGGGAGAGGATCATCAAAAAAGAGGAAGCATACGCTTTGGCTGATAACACCGTTCAGTGGACAAAAACGGAAATGATGACGGAACTGAAAAAAAATCCTGAAAATTTCAGTCCCAACGTGGTGATAAGACCTTTGTATCAGGAATTTATTCTACCGAATGTTGCCTATATAGGAGGCCCTGCAGAAATAGCCTATTGGTTACAATACAAGACTAATTTTGATGTCCGCAAGGTGTTTTTCCCGGCACTTATTTTAAGGGATTGTTTTTTGATCCTGCCCGAAAAGAAATTGAAAAAAGTAACTGATATGGGTTTGAGGGTCGAAGATTTTTTCAGGAACCTGGATGAAATCATTAATAACTATATTCGTGAACATCATGGGCACGAAATGAATGTTGACCCGTTTATAACCGATCTTAATAAACAATACGATGAATTATTACAACAGGTAAAACTTATTGATGCCTCTATGGATGGTATGGTAAATGCTGCCCGCCAAAAAGCTTTGAATGATTTGAATAAGATCGGTGAGAAGATGAAGAAGGGACTTAAGGCAAAGAATGAGGCACAATTAAATTCGATCAGAAATTTATACTCGAGTATTTTTCCCCAGGGAGAATTCCAGGAAAGACATAACAATCTGTTCGACCAAACTACCTCCACCTCAGATTTCGTCCAGGATATTATCAGGCATTCTGATCCACTGGATACAAGATTGAAAGTCCTTAAGGGTTAGAAAACCTTATTAATTGAAGGTCTTTTGCCCTGAAGTACTTAATAGCTTCATAGACCAATAGATCATATTTAAGAAGACGCCCATTAGAATGGTTACCGCCCAGGTTCTTGGATGAGAGGCCGGATGAACAAAACGATCAGCCACATCACCCATGATGGCGAAGGGATGATTCAAAATATCCCAGCTGTTCCATCGGAGGAAACGGCCAATATAAATCCCAAATCCGCTTACAAAGAGGAGAAGCATTGAGATCATAGGTAATAATCGCTTATGAAGAAATGGACTCAGGATCTTTTCAATATCAAACAAACTCACCAACCCAAACAAAAGACCCGTCCATGCAAATGAAAGGATCAAAACTAGGTCATACCAAATGGGAACTTTCGTATCTGCTCTAAGATGAAACAGATCAGTTAATATATAGGGAGCATTTGGAAAGAACAGGATCCACGAAAGCAGTATAGGGGGTAGGATCCATTTGTTTTTTTTTAGCCGGGGACTCATGAGCACCAGACTCGTAAGCGCCCAGGGAAGAAAGGCCAGAAACAGGTTCCAGTTCAGGAATAGGAACAGGCTATGATTAGTTTTATAAACCCTGAATACGGAAAGTGAAAAACAGATAAAGCTCATGATCGCCAGTAGTAGAGTGATCTTAGCTCTTGGGTGGGTAAGTAGGTTTTTCATAAACGTTGCGATATGGGATCACAACGTTGGAAAAATATATTATTGCAGCCTTAACTAAAATTAAGAAAGGCTGCAATAATATTTATGTGAATCCATTAAGGTATAATGGAACAGTTCTTATAACCAAACGCATCGTTATACTCGTAGCTATTGCAGGTATTATCCGCATCATTGAACGAAGCATCAGGAACTACATAAAAAGTAGTATTTGCGTTTTCATCTGTACATTTACATGTCCAGTCTTTTCTACAGGAGGTAAGCGCCAATACGATCACACATCCTAGAAATAACATTATTTTTTTCATATTTTATCAATTTCAACTTTTTAAATCAAGAATATCGGTTTATGGTTGCAGAGAACAATTTTTGTATCCAAATGCATTGTTATACTCATAACTATTGCAGGTATTATCTGCATCGTTAAAAGAAGCCTCCGGAACTACATAAAAGGTAGTATTGGCATTTTCATCTGTACATTTGCATGTCCAGTCTTTGGTGCAGGAGGTAAGCATTAACACGGTTACACATCCTACAAACAACAATACTTTTTTCATATTCTTTAATTTTAAATTTTTATATTTTATTATCTACACAAAATTCTTACTTTTTCATTCAACAGCTGTTACATCAAAATATGTATGAGTTATATGATTCCATTTATGCGATAACACCTGTTAATCCTAAAATGAGTATCAGTGCTATAATTACAGCAGCCAGAATTCCAAATGAGAGAAAGACATAGTGAAGTGAAAAAATCACCAGGTAAAGGAAGAGATATGCTACTACGAAAAGGATGACGCATATAATGATTACGGCAATTAACCAGATGATATAGCCAAGTATGGCCGTTTTCTTCACATCTTTCACATCCAGAAGCTTACTCTTTACTTTTACCTGCTCCGTGAATGATTGTCTGTCGAATTTTCGATTATTTTTTACCTTTTCGGTATTTGGTACAGCAATCTTTGGTTTATGCTTTACAAGCGCAACTTCATTTGATGAAGATGCCACCGCCATTTCATCAATCTCTTCGTTAGGAGATGTGATGACCGATAACATCGTTGCAGAAGTATATTCAGTTGCTGTTGGGTCAGAAGATGGCTCGGCAACTTTTGTTACCCCCAACTCTGTGGATTGCTTTTTTACTTTTACCCGGGGTACATGGCGATATCTGGATTGGGCCTGTAAGCCTGTCATCAGAATTATGAAAGAGAGAATAATAAGGCTGGTTCTTTTTGAAATGTATAGGGTTTTCATATGATTAAATCTTTAGAACAAGATTAGATCATATGAATGAAAAGGATGTTACATTATATTGCGTAAGAGTTACTTAATTCTCACTTTGGGCAAGTCCGTTTTCGAAAGATGCCAGGATACAAAACCTCACCATCATATTACAGATCTCTTCATCATCTACTTTTCCCGGATTGATCTGATCGTTCGGACGATCCTGAACCCTGAAATTTCCAAGATTTAGGTTGCGGCTCCAGATTCCTGCTTCTTCTACCTGGAATCGCTGGATCTGAAAATAAGTATTGGTGGTGTCGCCATCACCATACACGGTGACCATTATTTTCTGTGTTCCGGGAGGATCTTTTGAAATGTCAAATTCATCGTAACTCTTGAAAATGAATTTGCCTTCGGGTTTGGGTCCGGTATATTTTTCGGATTTATCGTGTGGTGTTGGGTCTTCTGCACTGGCCCATTTACCATATAGGTTTTTTGAAAAACAATTTTCAAGCTTAGGGTCCATTCGTTCTACTTCAATATAAATAATGGTACCCTTTTCTTTATTGGATTTCATACAACCCTGGAAGGCCCCGATTGCGGAACAGGCGATGAGGATCAAAAAGGAAAATGATTTCATATTATAAATATACGTTTTAATACAGAGTTTATATGGGTCGCCATCCTGTTAATCTCCCACGGTTCTTTGAAGCCAGCTGGGCTAATAGATGAGTAGTCCTTGTGATTTTATCAAGGGTAAAAGTATCCGTCCTGGAAATTTCCAACGTATAGGGCGGGCCAATAACAGGTACATAGGTGATTTGAGATCCGCTTCCTTCATTCGGACCATATATAACCTGAATGGTTTCGGAGGGCTTACTTGGGCCGATTTCAAATTTTTTCTTTTGGACTATTTTGATGAAATCATTTATATTTCCTGATCCTGCTGAGATGGCCAATGAATAAAAGAACCAGTATTCGTGAAAACGAAACGAGTAGATAATTTTTCTACGGACCTTATAGGGAATTCCTGTAGCATGAAGCGTATCAAATATTTTCTGATTTTTCTGCAACTGGTTATAGTAATTCTCTTCGGGTAAAACGGGATCAAAAGACAAGGTATCAACAAGGGTACAATCTCCTTTGAGTGGAATGATACTGAATTGATCTGTTCTTTGTTCTTTTTCCTGATGGGAGCATGAAGCCAACATCAGCAAACAGGTAAAAAATGGAATAGCTGGTTTCATGGATGGGTGGGCGCTTTTCTGGCTAACGAAAAAAAGGTTATTTTAGTCTCTATATTAGCATTCTATGAAAAAATTCTTTTACCTGGTGACCTGTTCTACTTGCACGCGTATCATGAAAGAGATCGGCATTGAAAAATCCGGCATTGAACTCCGGGAGATCAAAGGAGAATCTATTACTGAAAAAGAGATGGATGAAATGATCAAACTCGCCGGAAGTGCCGAAGCATTGTTCAGCAGGGTAGCCTTAAAATTCAGGGCATGGGGATTGAACGAAAAAAAACTGACCGAAAAAGATTATCGTAAATATATTTTAGAGGAATATACTTTTTTGAAAAGACCGGTATTGGTGCTAGATAAAAAAATCTATGTTGGAAATTCGAAGAAGAATGTGGAAGAGATGAAGAAGGCAGTTAAATAAAACAAGGTTAACTGAACCTCCTAAACAACACTATGACGATGCTGGTGGTGGGGTGATATACTGGATCTCACTCTTGATCTCTTTCAAATAGGCTTTATCAATACTTCCTTTTGTAATAATACTTACCGGATGATTTAATTTTTTTTCCAGAAGTTCGGTAAGATCCATAATCCCGTCGCCAATGGGTTTTTTAAAGTCCACAATAATATCTATTTCATCATCATGTTCGAAATCTTCTTTTACTACATTGCCAAACAGACCAATCCTGTTAATATGATACCTTTTGGTCAATTCAGGTCTCATGCTTTCAATGATGGATTTAATGGTATTGAGGTCGGACATGAAGCAAATATAGGGAATTTAGTGATTTGGTGGTTCGGGAATTAAGTAATTAGTACCCTGCAATTCAACTGTTTCGCACCTGAGCCTGTGCAGGCTGGTTGACTTTCCAGCGCTGTCAGATAAATTTCTTCTTCGACCAGAGATGCACCGTCTCAAAAATTGTGAGCAACATGTAACAAAAATACCAGACAAATGCTCCATACAACATTAAAATTAAACCAATGCAAAATGGAACAAGTAAGAGACAAAAACCAACAGAGCCCAGAAAAACAAAATGGGCCAACCGGTACGGATATTTTTTAGGCGCCAGGATGAGTGATAGCAAACTAAAGCAGGGTTGCCATATTGCCATCGTAATAAAAAAAATCATGAGATTAACCTCATAAATCAAGGCGACATTCCTATAATCATTACTCAGATATCCCTCTTCTACCAGTAACTTTATACCCATCACAAACAGAAGAAGAAATGTATTAAGAATCTGTCCCCCAAGATCAATACTCTTAAGCACCCGAAAACTTTTTCGATAAACAATGGCAAAGGTCATGGAATAAATGTAGCGTTTTTGACCCAATCAGGAAAAATACTACATAAAAGAGGTAAAAAAACTAGTGATGTACGTTTTCAGTTACCTTCGGAGCAGCGGCTAGGATCTCGGCATTCGCCTTATCCGCATATTTTTTGAAATTATTAACGAACATTTCCGCCAGTTCTTTGGTCTGATGATCATAGGCATCTTTATCAGCCCAGGTATTTCTTGGGATCAGGATCTCCGCATCTACATTCGGACATGTAGTTGGCATGGCAATCCCAAATATCGGATGGGTTTCGTAATTCACATTATTCAATTCACCTTTCATGGCGGCAGTGATCATTGCTCTCGTAAATTTTAATTTGGTACGTTGGCCTACACCATAAGGTCCACCACTCCAACCGGTATTGATCAGCCATACATTAACATCTGGATGCTGATCTAATTTGCCACCTAACAATTCTGCATACTTCGTTGGATGCAATGGCAAAAAAGCACGACCGAAACAGGCTGAAAAAGTAGCTTGTGGTTCAGTAACACCTACTTCAGTACCCGCAACTTTCGCAGTATAACCGCTGATGAAATGATACATGGCCTGACCCTTGTTTAATTTTGAAATAGGAGGGAGGATCCCGTATGCATCACAGGTAAGGAAGAAAATATTTTTTGGATTGCCACCGGTGGATGGTTCCTTTGAATTCTTAATATGATTAATAGGATAAGCAACACGTGTATTTTCTGTAATACTGCAATCTTCAAAATTTACTTTGTTCGTTCCTTCAAAACACTTAATATTTTCTACCAAAGCGCCTGGTTTAATGGCAGCATAGATTTCCGGTTCTTTCTCAGCCGTTAGGTCTATACATTTTGCATAACAACCGCCTTCGAAATTAAAAACAGAACCAATGTCCCATCCATGTTCATCATCACCAATGAGTTTTCTGTTTGGGTCGGCGGATAAAGTTGTTTTACCTGTTCCGCTTAAACCAAAGAACAATGCGACATCACCCTCCACACCTTCGTTAGCGGAGCAATGCATGCTCAATACTTTTTTATCGTGGGGAAGAATAAAATTCAATACGCCAAAAATTCCTTTTTTCATTTCACCGGTGTAGGCTGATCCACCAATGAGAATAATTTTTTTGGTAAAATTCACTACGGTAAAATTTTCCTGACGTGTTCCATGTTCTGCAGGATTGGCCAAAAAATTCGGAGCCTGCAAAATGATCCAGTCAGGTTCCTGTGTTTCAATTTCTTTTTCGGCAGGACGTAAAAACAGATCGTTACAAAAAAGATTCGCCCAGGGTGTTTCGTTAACCACACGAATGTTCAATCTATGTTTCGGATCTGCACATGCATAGGCATCCCGAACCCAGAGATCTTTTCCTTCGTAATGTTTGAGAATTCCGTTATGCAGCATGTCAAAATTCTCTGGTGAAATAGCGAGGTTAATATCGCCCCAATCAACAGTCGTTTCGGTTATACTATCTTTTACAGTAAATTTATCTTTGGGTGAACGGCCGGTAAATTTTCCGGTGCTAACAGCGAGGGCTCCCATATCTGTAATGGTTCCCTGACCCAGTTCTACAGTTTTTTTCGTTAATTCTTCGGAGGAGAGGTTCCAGTAGGCGTTTAAAGCTTTGATACCCAGGTTTTCCAACTTTGCGGATGGATTTTTCTTTCCAATATCGGCCATAGTTTTTTCGAAATAAAGCAGCAAAGGTAGGGGTTTAAGCAGGATTTACAAGGCTAGTGAATAATGATTCATAACTTTTGAAGCCTTAGACCAGTGCTTGTTTGCTGGATATGAACCGATTAGATTTTTGATCAAACCTGTCTTTTAAGAATTGTTGTTTTTAGGATGAACAGGGCCGCATGGTGCACAGAATCAATAATTACTTCTACAGGGAACCTTTTCCTTTATATGGACCTGTTTGTCCTTTAATAACGCTGATATTTCATCAAAAAAGGAAGTGTATACCTTTCCATCCAATTTCTGCAATTCAAAACAATAATCCACTTCACCTTCTCTTCCCCAGGGAACGGCACTATAGGAGATCACGTATCCTTTTTGAGTGTATTTGTCAATCGTATTCACCACCACATTTTTTGCGAGCTGGTCAATACCGGTTCCAATACTATACAAGGAAACGGTAAAATATTGATCAGCATTATTCGTATTCGCCGGTTTTGTGATTTTACAACCCGGAGTCATGATCAGCATAGCAATCAAAAAGCTATAACGAATAGATGTCTGTATATTTTTCTTTGGCATAATTCATAAAATGAGAAAAGTTTAACGATTCGCCCGTTACTCTTTTACATAATTGATCTGCTGTAAAAATCATGCCATGTTGATGAATGTTATCACGAAGCCATTCTCTTAAACCCAATAATTTACCTTCCATAATATCCTGCTTCAGATTAGGCATATCTCTTTTCGCCGCATCAAAGAATTGTGCGGCATAAAAGCTACCCAGCGAATAGGTTGGAAAGTAACCGATACTGCCATGTGCCCAATGTACATCCTGTAGGCAACCTTCAGAATCCGAAGGAACATCAATGCCCAAATAATTTTTATAAGACTCATTCCAGACTTTTGGAAGATCATTCACTGAAAGAGTTCCATCCATCAACCTTTTTTCAATTCCATAACGGATCATTATATGAAAATGATAGGTGATCTCATCCGCATTTGTTCTTATCAGTGAGGATTCAACCTTGTTGCAAGCCTTGTAAAAATCAAGAGGTGTAACATTGTCTAATTTTCCTGGAAAATATTTTTGAAGTACAGGCATATAGTGTTGCCAGTATTCTTTGCTTCGGCTCACATTGTTTTCCCACAACCTGCTTTGTGATTCATGGATGGCCAGAGAAACAGCACCTGCGGCGGGTAACCCTACAAACTCCATTTTCATTCCTTGTTCGTATAAAGCATGTCCACCTTCATGTGTAACACTCCATATAATTTCACTCAGGTCCTTCGTTTTATAGCGATAGGTGATCCGGGTATCCTGCGGATAAAATCCAATGCAGAAAGGATGTGGGGCCAGGTCCATTCGACCGCTTTTAAAGTCATAGCCCATTTCGGTAACCAGCTGTTTACAAAAGTCACGCTGATCTTCATGTGGAAATTCCTGGTAGAAAAAAGAATCATTGGTTTTAGGCTTGGTCAAAATCTGTTTGGTAAAATCAACCAGTTGGTTCTTTACGTCTTCAAAAAGAATATCGATCTCTGCAACCGTGGTGCCCGGTTCGTAATCATCAATCAATGCATCATAGGGATGGTCCTTATAACCTACAATATCCGCTTCTTCTTTTTTTATGGCAACCAGTTTTTCCAGATGAGGTGCGAAAATTTCAAATTTGTTTTCTGCTTTGGCCTGGTGCCAAGCAGCAAAACTTTCTGAGATCACTTTTGATAAATTTTCGACGAACTCCTTGCTGAATTTTCTTCCCCGGTCAATACTTCTCCATGTTTCTCTTACATTGCATTTTTCAACCTCATTCAGGGTTTTATCTTCCAAAAGCGATTGAATAAGATCTACATATTTCTGATCGGTTCTTAGTTCATGCGCAATGCCCGATAAGATGGACAATTGATCTGACCTGAGCGATGCGCCGTTGGCAGGCATGTTCACTTCCTGGTCCCAACCCAACACACCGGTGGCGGAATAAATGGTGGAGATTTTTTTTGCCTGAGCTGCAAAGTCCTCGTATTTCTGATTCATCAGGATTTTTTTAGGAATTGAATAAAGGTAAGTATCCATCCGGCAATAAAAAATAATCCTCCGATGGGAGTAACTGGCCCAAAGGGTTTAGCATTGATGCCGGATAATGAAGCCGTTGACAAAGCATAAATGCTACCTGAAAAAAACAGGATCCCTATTGTAAATAACAGTGCGGCATATTTTAAACCCGGCTTTTTAAAAACTTCCATCAAAATGGCAATGATGATAAGGGCAAAAGAATGATAGAACTGATAGGTAACCCCTGTTTTAAAACTATCGAGGCTATCTGCCGGAATTTTTGCTTTCAGACTATGAGCACCCATGGCTCCCAACACCACAGCTATTACTAAAAAGAAGGTGGCTAAGAGTATGATCTTTTTGGCCATAAATCAATGAATTAAAGAACAATATTACAATTAAAAATTCCTTTACCGTTAAAACCTAAATGATTTTTGTGCCTGTTAGTAACGACGGGCAATTGCACGTCGCTACATTGGGCAAAAAATATACATTTGTAGTTAAATCTTTCTTATGTCTAACATCCTTCTCATCGGCGCTGGTAAATCGGCCACAACCCTCATCGATTATTTACTGAACAATGCAGTCACCGAAAAATGGGAAGTCACCATTGCGGATATGGATGTAAAAACGGTGGAGGAAAAGATTGATGGCCGTCCTCACGGTAAAGCCATTCTTCTGGATGTGTCAAATCTCGATCAACTGGAACAACTCATCAAAAAAAATGATATGGTGATCTCTATGCTACCTGCTTTTATGCATATGGATGTAGCCAGATTCTGTGTGAAGCATAAGAAAAACATGGCTACAGCTTCCTATGTTTCCGATGAGATGCAGGAACTTCATGAGGAAGCAAAAAAAGCCGGGATCATTATGCTGAATGAGATCGGTCTTGATCCGGGTGTGGATCACATGACCGCCATGGAAGTCCTGGATAAATTGCGTTACCGAGGTTGTGTGATCACCGGTTTTGAGTCTTTTACAGGAGGACTCATGGCACCCGAAAGTGAGAATAATCCATGGAAATATAAATTTACCTGGAATCCCAGAAATGTGGTGATGGCAGCCAGCGGCGGAGCGGTAAAATTTCTACAGGGCGGAAAATTCAAATATATCCCTTATCATAAAGTATTTCGCCGTACCGAGGTGATCGACATTGAAGGGTATGGTGAATATGAAGGTTATGCCAACCGTGATTCTTTAAAATATATTGATCTCTATAACCTGGAAGGTGTAAAGACTATTTATCGGGGAACCCTCCGTAGGGTCGGGTTTAGCAAAGCCTGGGATGTATTTGTACAACTTGGTGCGACTGATGATACCTACGAAATGGAGAATACAGCGCAGCTTACACACCGGGAATTTATCAATTCGTTTTTGTTCTATCATCCAACTGATTCGGTGGAAACAAAATTGGCCATGCTGCTGAAACTCGATCATGATTCCGACGAACTAAGAAAGGTTACCTGGATGGGTTGTTTTAAGGATGAAAAAGTAGGTCTCACAAAACCATCCACACCTGCACAGATCCTTCAACATATCCTTGAAAAAAAATGGACACTTGAATCCGGTGAAAAAGATATGATCGTGATGTGGCATAAGTTTAACTATGTGGAAAATGGTATTCCACATGAAATTCATGCAACACTTGCCGTTAAAGGCGATGACGACACGCATACAGCCATGGCAAAAACGGTAGGGATCCCATTGGCAATTGCGGTAAAGAATATTATGCGTGGAAAAATTATTACACCGGGTGTGCATATACCAAACACGAAAGAAATTTATCAACCGGTGTTGAAAGAATTACAGGAATATGGCATTAAGTGTTCCGAAAAAATGATCTACTAGTTGACAGTTTAAAGACCTGATTAGTCATCGTCTTTTTTTTCGTCATCCTCTTTTTTCTGATCGTCATTTCCCGACATTTTGTTTTCCAGGGTTTGCTGATCATTCACACCATCGATGACGAGTCGTGTTCCCAGGTTCCCAGGATTTTCTGTAGCATTTCTGGCGTCAACATCAGGCTTATACACCCACGATTCTTTTTCCAGTTCAAACGCATCATAGCTCAGATCCGGCACATAGAAAGGATATTGATCCGTTAACTCCGGGCGCAAAGGCACCAGATGGTCAAAAACAATGAGCTTGGTTTCTTCATTATAACGTAAGCTCACTTTAGCCCTTGCATCATATTCAAGAATAATACGGCTGGCCATTTTTCTATCCTTCTCAAAAACCGGTGCACCAAATTTGGGCTGACCATTTGCCATTACCTGTACAATATCGACCACTTTTTTATGGGAGAGTCCATCGCCCGGATTAAAACCAAGCAGGAGACAGTATTTTTTTCCTTTGATCTTAAAAGGGATCATGTCATAGTATAAAGCACCAAACCAATTTTTCGCATAGAGTGTTTTATACTGCGCAGATCTCAGGTCTTCTCCCTGATCGTTTAATTTTGTGACCACCGGCGGTTTTGATTTTTTAATAGTCGATTGCACCAGACCATGACATTGATATCCGTTCTTATGAACGGTAAACCAGGTAAAGATCCTATATGTTTTATCCGGGGAAGTTTGGATCGAAACGGATTTTAATTCAGCATAAGAATTTTCAAGAGAAGATTTATCGCCTAACTCTTCGCTTAAAGTTTCAATGAATTTTTGATTGTCATTTGTTTTTAATTCATCGGGTAACTTGGTATCCAGAAAATGTGAGGACCAAAACACCAATGAATCAAGATTGGGAGATTGTCCCCATCCGATGGTGGTGAAAAAGATAAAACCTAGCATGCTGAGGGTGACCTTTCGCATAGTGATGTGGTAATCGTTACCTAACAAACGGGATAAGCCCGGTTTTGTTTTATTTATAAATGAAGTTTTTCTTTTTTTGACAAAAGGGATTCTTTCGACTCGCGGTGATTTTCATCGTCAATGCAACAGTCAACCGGACAGACGGCAGCACATTGTGGCTCATCATGAAAGCCAACACAGTCCGTGCATTTATCACTCACAATATAATATAGATCATTGGAAACAGGCAGTTGATTCTCCTCCGTGCCAATTGTACTTCCATCCATCAGTTGATAGCTTCCGGAAAGGGAGGTCCCATCAGAAAGTTTCCATTCAATCCCACCCTCGTAGATTGCATTATTAGGGCATTCTGGCTCGCAGGCCCCACAATTAATGCATTCTTCTGTAATCTTAATCGCCATTTTATCAGCTAATAAATATTTTTGCAAAATTAATCAAAAAACAGCTACCATGCTTATTGCTGAGAGAATAGATAGTTTTGAACGATTGGGAGATTGGCTGGGATCAGCGCTCAGCACTGTGAAAACGGATGAGGAAGGGGTACTGGGAACAGCTCTGGTTCAGGCAGAAAGAGAGAATCCCTGGTTCACCCAAGAATCTCAAATGCAAAGTCTCGTAGCCATCCAGAGCTGGCTTAAAAAAGATGTTTTGAACAAATGGTCCCAACATTATCACCTGTCTGAACCCGCCCTTAAAAAAAAGATTGCTGTTATCATGGCCGGAAATATACCGATGGTTAATTTTCATGATTTTCTGTCCGTGTTGATGACGGGTCATCAGTTCTATGGAAAATTGTCTGCTCAGGATAGGGTCCTGCTACCCGTCTTCGCCGGTATCCTTGTCAAAATCGATTACCGTTGGTCCGAAATGATCAGTTTTACGGAGGGTCGGATGGAAGCATTTGATGCGGTTATCGCAACTGGCAGTAACAATACTGCCAGGTATTTCCAATATTATTTCAGCAAGTATCCTCATATTATTCGCAAGAACCGGAATTCACTGGCGGTGATAACCGGGGAAGAATCGGATCAGGAACTGCAAGCCCTTTATCAGGATATTTTCCAATACTATGGGATGGGATGCCGGAATGTATCCATGGTCATGATACCCCAGGGATATAACCTTCCCGGGCTTTTTGATAAATGGGAAAACATGCCTTTACCCACAGACCATTATAAATACAAAAATAACTATGACTATTACAGGTCGATCTATCTGGTGAACTCGCAACCTTTTTTGGATACCGGCTACGTTTCAGTGTTGAGATCTGATAGCCTGGCCAGTCCCTTATCGGTGGTACACTATCAGGAGTATAGCAACTTTAGCGAGGTGGAGGCCTTTGCGGAAAAGAATCAGTCTGAGATACAGTGCATTGTATCCAAAGCACCCATCAAAGGTTTTTTAGTTTTACCACCTGGGGATGCTCAACAGCCCGGTATCAGGGACTATCCGGACGGTGTTGATATTGTTGAATTTCTGTTGGCACTATAATTGCAACCTTTTTTGTACTTTCATAATCTAATACTTAACTTTACCATAAATTCTTTACAATATGAAAAAATTATTTTCTACAGTTTTAGCAGTTATAGGGTTCTCATTTTTGATGGCTCAATCGGCTGATGTGCCTACTGGCATTAAGATTGCGTTTAAAAATGCCTATAAAAGCACCACCGTTGAGTGGAGTGCAAGTACCCAGTATTATATTGCTAAGTGGGATGCTAACAATAAGCACGTTACCGCTTATTATGCGAAAGAAAACGAAGCAACCCTTCTCAGAACTGAAACAGAAGTTCCGGTAACTGAATTGTCAGAAGGATCTCAAAAGGTGATCACTAATTTCACCACCAACGGAAGCAACTACACCGTAGTGAGAGCTTTTAAGGTTGAAAATATGGCCGAAACAGCAGACGGATGCGAATTTGCCGTTCCAAATGGAAACAACATTCGTGTGTTCTTCGATGCTTCAGGCACCATGAACAAAAGGGAGATCGCTCAATAAGCGTTTCTTTCTTTAAATAGTATTGAATGAGCCTACCGGTGATGGTAAGGCTCATTTTTTATGATCGTTAATGAACGATAGAGCTGTTCAACAAAAAACAACCTCACCATTTCATGAGAAAAGGTCATAGTTGACAAGGAAATCTTTGCGTTTGCCCTTTCATACATTTCTTTGCTGAATCCGTATGGCCCTCCAACCACACAAATAATATGTTTACATCCCTGGTTAAACCAGCGCTGCCACTGATCTGCGAATTTTTCTGATGTATATTCTTTTCCTTTTTCATCAAGCAGAACGATAAATGCCCCGGCAGGAATATTTTCCACTATGATCTTCCCTTCTTCATTTTTTCGTTGATCCTCACTTAAGCCAGCGGTATTTTTTATATCCGGCAAAGGGGTGATTTCGAACTTAACATATTTGTTCACCCGTTTTGTATATTCATCCAGCCCTTCGGTGAGATAGGCAGAATGCGTCTTTCCTACGCAGAGAAGCTTGATTTGCATAAAATATAATTCTTAAAATTCATTAACTTTGGCTTAATTATTGGTATAATTGTAAGTAATTTTTCAATAGGGATGAAAAAAAGGATGGTTATAGTTGTGGGGTTATTGATGACAGCTTTGGTGGGGTTTAGCCAAAAGCCGGTAGATGATATTTCCAATGCACTCAAGACAGGAAACGCTTCAGCACTGGCAGCCTATTTTCATGCAACCATTGATCTTACTATTTTACAAAAACAGGGCACGTATTCAAAGTCTCAAGCAGAGCAGGTAGTACAAAATTTCTTTACGGAAAACAAACCTTCGGGGTTTACGATCAATCACGATGGAACTACCGGAGAAGGTTCCAAATATATTATTGGAGCCCTCATAACTTCGACCGGAGAATATAGGGTATATATCTATTTCAAAAACCTCAATGGTGCTGAGTTGATCCAGACACTCCGGTTCGAACTTGATGAATAGTCAGGCATTTTTGGATTTATTAAAATCCTTATCCTAAATCCCAAATCCTTAATTTTAGATACCTTCGTATTCATGGATTTAAATGAATTCATACAACTTGCATTTAAGGAAGATATAGGTGATGGAGATCATTCGACTTTGGCGGCCATTGATACCGGGGCAATAGGTAACGCTAAACTGCTGGTGAAAGAAGAAGGAATATTGGCAGGGGTGGAAATAGCCAAAAAGGTCTTTCATCAATATGATCCGGCTCTTTCTGTAGAAGTGTTCATGAATGATGGCGTATCCATTAAATATGGTGATATCGCGTTTACGGTTACAGGTCATGCCCGATCGATACTTACGACGGAGCGACTTGCGCTGAATATTATGCAACGCATGAGTGGGATTGCTACCAAAACCAGACAGCTTGTAAATATGGTAAAACATACAAATGTGATTCTACTTGATACACGTAAAACCACTCCATTATTCCGGTATTTTGAAAAGGAAGCTGTCAGGATCGGGGGTGGACGAAACCATCGTTTTGGGTTATATGATATGATCATGCTAAAGGATAATCACATTGACTATGCCGGTGGAATAAAAGAGGCTATTACAAAAACGCATAGATACCTTGCTGAAAAAAACAAGAAATTAAAGATAGAAGTGGAAGTGAGAAATTTTCGGGAGTTGAATGAAGTTTTGGAAACAGGCACGGTTGATGTGATCATGCTTGATAATTTTCAACCGCAGGATATTAAGACAGCCCTGGGCCAGATCAATGGAGTATGCAAGGTGGAAGCTTCCGGCGGGATCAACCAGGATAATCTGGTTGAATTTGCAGAAACTGGTGTGGATTATATTTCTATCGGAGCACTTACCCATCAGGTAAAAAGTCTGGACATTAGTTTAAAAGCAAAAATTGATAAAACCTAAACATTGAGTAAGCTGGGGAGATTTTTTAGACGACTACCTATTATTCGCCAGATCGATCAGCTGGCGCATAAATGCTATCCTCCGGGTTTTAAGGGATTGAGTGTAGGAGAGGTGTATGACTTCTATGCCGTAGCACTCAGCGATGGTGCGGTTCTTGAAAGAGCCTACTCTGCTTCTTATAAATTTTTTCTTGGATTGTTTCCCGGACTCATATTTATCATGACCCTCATTCCAATGTTACCCATTCCCAATTTTCAAACCAGTTTGTTGGTAAATCTGGAAAGCATCATCCCAGAAAAAATATTTCCGCTGGTTGAACAAACGGTGATTGATGTGATCAAGAAAAAAAATACAGGGCTTTTATCATTAGGATTTTTGGTGACCCTTATATTTTCAACCGGAGGTATGAATGGTATCATGCGGGCATTTAACGATTCTGCCCTAATGAATGAAGACCGTAAACCACTTAAGCAAAGGTTCTATGCATTATGTCTTACACTTTTTGGGTTTGTTATTCTGGTTGCCATGATCAGCTTTATGATCATTACGAATACGTATTTGCTGAAGCTCAGGATGCACGAGAGTATTTCTGATTCATGGTATCATATTCTGCTTTCTTCGAAATGGGTTGTGATTTTCTTTTTGATCTATGTGGTTATCGCCACGCTGTTTTACTTCGCACCGGCGCGACATTTGCGTCATAGTTTTTTCTCCCCGGGATCCTTTGCCTCAACTTTCTGTGCGATCCTGTTTACCTATTTGTTTACGATTTACATTAACAATTTCAGTAACTATAATAAGATATACGGGATATTGGGAACATTACCCATGTTGCTCGTCTGGATCTGGCTCAACATCGTTTCCCTGCTAATTGGATTTGAATTGAATGTAAGTATTATGTCGGCGAAAAAGAAAAAGGGCGACAGCAAGAAGGCTTTAAAAACAATAGTGGATTCGGATGTGGATAAAAAGACTATTTAATGACCCAGATGCAAAAGAATATGTCCCATTTTATCTCTTTTGGTTTTCATATAAAATTCGTTGTGTTCATTCGTCTCCACTTCCAACGCAACGTTTTCAACGATCTCTAATCCATATCCACCAAGTCCGATTCTCTTTTTAGGATTATTGGTAAGCAAACGTATTTTATTGATACCGAGATAACGCAAAATTTGTGCACCTACACCGTAATCTCTTTCATCCATTTGGAATCCAAGTGCAAGATTGGCTTGCACAGTATCCATACCATTTTCCTGGAGTTCGTAAGCTTTTAATTTATTAATGAGTCCAATTCCCCTTCCTTCCTGGTTCATGTAGACAATCACACCACGACCTTCTTTTTCAATGGCCTCCATCGCTGCATGTAATTGTGACCCGCAATCGCAACGAAACGATCCAAATATATCACCCGTCATACATGAGCTATGAACTCTTACCAACACCGGTTCTCCTTCTTTCCAATCGCCTTTAATAAGTGCAAGGTGCACCTGGTCGGTAGTGAGTTGTTTGAATGCGGCGAGGCGAAAATCACCAAAACCGGTAGGTAGTTTTACTTCGGCTTCTTTTACGATCAGGGTTTCGGTTCTCAAACGATATTCAACTAAATGGGCGATGCTAATGATCTTGAGATTATGTTTTTTTGCGACTTCAATCAACTCAGGAAGTCTTGCCATCGTTCCATCTTCATTCATGATCTCCACCAATACACCTGCCGGTTCAAAACCTGCCATACGAGCCAGATCTATGGCGGCCTCTGTATGGCCTGTCCTTCTTAAAACACCACCACGGCGGGCACGTAAAGGAAAAATATGTCCGGGTCTGCCAAGTTCTTCGGGCCGTGTAGAAGTATTTACCAAAGCCTGGATGGTCTTCGCTCTGTCTGCAGCCGAGATACCGGTGGTTACACCGTGTCCGATGAGATCAATAGAAACCGTAAACGGGGTTTGATGTAAGGCAGAATTATCATTCACCATGAGGTTAAGGCCTAGTTCGTCGCAACGATCTTCGATAAGAGGTGTGCAGATCAACCCACGACCATGTGTGGCCATAAAGTTGATGATCTCGGGAGTTACACAACGAGCGGCGGCGATAAAATCGCCTTCATTTTCGCGGTCTTCGTCATCTACTACAATAATGATCTTGCCATTCCTGATATCTTCAATGGCTTCTTCTATGGTATTGAGCTTAAATCCACTCATCGTTTCCGTACTAAAATTTCCGCAAAGGTAGTGTTTTTTAGAGTCATCCTGATGTACGAAATTGCCGGAAAAATGGATAGTCCAGACGTACGCTGCATGTGTCCTCAAATGGTCGTTTTTCACTATCACCTCTTTGCCACCAGCAAATGGTCTCAAACCTTAGGCTGCTTCTACGGAGGAAAATCGGAACCAGTTTCTTCAGTCGGGTGCTATTACCCGAAGTTCCAGCAGTGAATCCAAGGCAGTAAATGGGTTGCGTATTTGGGGTTGACACGACAGAGCATTCGTGTTAGACTCTACCGCAAAAGCGCAAAAAAATAAAGGGTGAGTTTTGGGGTTGGCCCGAAACTGTTAAAGGCCCGTCAGCCCTGCGTTAGCAACTTGTTAATAACCTTAATTCATACTAAACCAACCGAAAATCAGTTAATAACATCTAAAAAAAGTACCACTCAAACTTGTTTATGAAAAAATATAGCATTAACTTTGGAATTAAGTTTTCAACAATCCAGTTGTTAACTAACGGTCGAGGAAATATGAAGAAACTCTACATCGCTTTATTGACGGTACTTATAGCGGGAGCAACAGGGTTAAAAGTGCATGCACAGGATCCGCAGTTCACTCAATTTTACGCCAATCCCCTATACTTAAACCCGGCCTTTGCGGGCTCCAAAAGATGTCCGCGTATTGCCCTTAATACCCGTCTTCAGTGGAC
>JANWKQ010000071.1 GCA_025451295.1 Flavobacteriales bacterium
CAACGATCATAGATGCTAAGTTCAGTTAGTTGATTTCCTTCACAAAGCCAAAAGCCAAAGTCAGGATGACCACAGCCGACGAAAACCGGACCTACAAAATTCTTGCAGGTATCGGGTTCATAGGGGATGATCTTATAAATGGTTGTATCCTGGGCAAGGGAATAACCGCCACTAAGGAAGAAAAATGTTAACAGAAGAAGCGGTATAAATCTTTTTGTTTGCATTATATTTGAGAAGTCTCCGTTAGAGAGAGTGCATATATGAAAAAAGGGTTGCTTATGTTAATGATTCTTGCCTTAGGAATGGCTTTAGGCCATTCCCAGGTAATCACCGTAAAGGGAATCGCAAGAAATGCAAATCCGGGAGCCTGTATTGAGACGGATGATTATTCATCCTATTATCTGCTGCTAGAACAAATGCCGGAATGGGATGCCACTTTATATCTTGGAAAGAGGGTAGAAATCACCGGTGAATTAGTTGTCGAAGAGCAGGATATATTTAACGAGGATCAGGTTATTCATCGTGTATTTAATGTGATTAAAAATGCTACTTATCGTGTCATCAAAAATGAGAACCACTAACCTTCTATACACATTGCTTCTGAGTTTATTAATGGTGAGCTGCTCCGGTCTTTCAACTCCCTTTAAGAAAATGGAGGGTAAATGGACGGCGGGCGGCGATCAGGGTGACGGACATTCCTGGTACATGGAATATACTTTTACAGGCAATAAATACAGCATGACCGGGTATCCACCTATTTCAGAAAGTGGGAAAATGGAACTTAAAGTTGCCAATGGGGATTCATTGTTGATCGGTTTCAAGGTAATAAAATCGGATCCTGAATATAAAGATCATGATGAATGGGTCGTGATCAAGGGCGATGAACTTATGCTGAGCGGGATGATGTTTCATAAACAGATCGAAAAAAAGCAAAAATGAGATCTTTAATTGTCTTTTTAATGGGTTGCATAATATCTCCATTATATGGACAATTATTTTTTTCTGAATTGCCAACCAATTATTTTTTTTCAGCGCATTTTGTAAAAAAACAACATGTAAAATCGGTTATGATAAAATATTCCAGTTTTTATCAGGGTGTTGAAATGCAATCACTGGAAAAACGAGAATATTTCGAGTTTGATTCAATGGGATTAGTACTTAAATATAGATTCTACATTTCGGATTCTGATTTCGATGAAACCAGATATGAATATGCCGATCTAGGAAGAATTAAAAAAGAAACTGTGGTAATGAAAAGACCATCTTCCAACTATCCTTTAGAAAGACTTAATAGCTGGTACGTAGTTTATGCGTACGAATTAAATAAACTGTCTTCAAAAAAACTTTATTTGACAGGAAAGGACACAGCCAATTTACAAATGAGGCAACCGATGTTGGAATCAGATGTTCAATTTATTTATAACCAATATAATGAGCTTATTCTTGAAATTGATAGTTTGGGGGATCAAATAACATATTATGCGCATGAAAATGGACTTATTTATAAGGGCTATAGCCATTTTTTCAAGGATATCCATTTGCAAACAAATTTAAAAGTGGATTCGGTTTTAGAGGCAGAAAAGAAACAAGGATATTATGCGGTTTTTATGAATGAAAGATTGCTGGAAGATCACCTTGGTAAAGATGTCGAATCATATTCCTATGCCAGGGATGGCAGAATTACACGAGTTAGACAAAAATCGGGTGAAGGGAAGATGGAATATTTCTATACAATAAATTATCATGGAAAGCTTCCGGATAAGGTAATCGGTAACTTCATCTTGGAAAAAGAAAAAGAAATATATAACTTTGAATACACCTATTTCTGATCTATGAAACTGAACAGATACATTTACCTCAGCCTTGCTTTTATTTTACTTTCATTTGTTTCCCAAACTTGTGCACAACAATTGGAATGGGATGAAACATACAAGCAATTTTTTGTACCCGCTGATCTGAAAAAAGCAAAGGTAAAAACCTGCAATCTTAAATTATATGAGATAGAGGATGGTGAGAAATCGGAGATGGAACTCTATGAAAGTTATGAATTTGACCAGGAGGGAAGAACCACCCATCTCTTAATGGCCTGGGGTGATACAGCAGCAGGTGAAATGGATGATCTTTTCTTTGAATATAATGCCAACGGAAACCTGCTAAAAGAAACCTGGTATGAAGGCGGGATCCAATATCCATCGGATCATTATTATATCCAGTTTAACTATCAGAATGGAGTCTTGATGAATAGATGTGAATATTGGGTAGATGATGAATGGGAAGAGGGTGATGAATGGGAAAAAGAAGAACTTGAATATTGTTTTGAGAACATAAATGATGAACAAGGCAGACTTGTTTTTGAAGGAGACAACACAACCGATGAATACTATATGTATCGTTATGATGGTGGTTACTGTTATAAATATGATTGTTCAGATGTTGACCTGAGTTCGGTGAAAAACAGTACAGATCTGTTGAGTTATAGTTATTTGTCGGCAGGTGAACAATACTATCAGAAATTTAAAGGGAATTTATTGGTTCAGGAAATGTATGAGGATGGTGGGTCGGTTGATTTTATTTATTCAGGAAATCGATTTACCAAATGCAATGAGAAAGTGGAGAAAAAAGTTGTTTATTCAGTAAGCGTGCAATACAAAAAAGGGATACCCCTAAAGGCTACCGCCATCGATAAGGAAGAAAAGGGATTAAAAAGTTTTGTGGTTTTCGAATACACCTACTATTAGTATGATCCATATTGGTGGTAAGCATATGGTCCTTTTTATTTTCTTTTTGATTTCCGCTCTTCATTTATCGGCGCAACCCGAACTGAAGGGGATGGAAGAATTTCAAACTTATTTAACAAGGAACGTCAACATCAAAAACAAGGTGGAGGTAATCAGCGAAAATCATCCTGACTGGACACGGATCACACTGGGTGAAAAAACATTTTACTATTGGAGTGTGATTGGTGATCCGGATTGCAATGGTAGCTTTTGTGTTGAACAGCACTACTATGTCTATGATAGTTCCAGAACAGATTCAGTTCAGCTTTGGAGCTGGGGATATATGGGTTTTTTCAGCGATATAAATAATGATAAGCGGTTGGACTTTATTAAGCTGGAAGTAACCAATAAAAATATTTATGAGGAAGATACCTTTAAAGTACAGGTTTATTCAATGCTGGAGAATGGACTTGAGTTTTCTCCCTTGAAGGACGCCAATGGAAATGAGTATTATCTGGATGTTTATTGGGGAAGTGGCTTGTTTGGGGAAAATAGCAACCGAGAGGTTGTGAAGGTAATTAAACAACATTGGCCATTCAAGGTAAAATTTTAGCCTTCTTTTTTTGAAAACAGGAAGGAAGTCAAATACAACAACACAGATACTCCTGTTGGAATAGCAGCCATCAGATAAAACCGAAAGTATTTTGACTTCATCAAAAATTGTCCTTCGGTTCTTTTAATCATCAGGAAGCCCAAAATAAGCACCAGCAAAAAACAACCACAGAGGATCCCAATGACAAGGTCTGCTTTGCTGAAAAGCTTTTTCCTCAAAAGGCTAATCGCATAAGAGGTAAGCAACATGCAGGTTAAGCCGGTGACCATAATACCATAAATAATGTCCTTTCTCAATCCATTCAGAATGCTGGCATCAAACATTTTTTGGGGATTTTTGAATTGTCGAAACAATACATAGGAAGCAAACAGGCATAACAATAAACTGCCCATGAAGAGGAAGAAAATGACGATAATTCTGGAATACTTTTTCAAAATTATACCGGTATGATTATCAAAGATAGATTCTTTTAATCAATCCTGGGGAATAAGTACCGGCTTTCCATCCATTACGATAAACGTTTTTTCCTTTCTTTTGATCTGAGAGGGTTCTCGTACGGTTTCAGCATAGTAAAAATGAGTCGTGATCTGGGTGTTTTCAACCTTCACGACTACGTATCCATTGTCGATATTGTTCACATATTTACAATGAGGATTAAAATCCAGATAATATTGCCTGCCCGTTTTGGCCGAATCAAGGCTTAGCCATTCATCGTCGTTGGCAGATGTAATGCTGGTAACCACAAATTCAACAGAAACATTGTCATCCGTCGTAACAGTTCCATCTATATCATTTTCCAAGGCAAAAGAACAATGATAATCACCCGTCAACCAAACCACATTTTTGATCTTTAGCCGGGCGATCGCCTTAATAAGCTTCTTCCTTTCAAAAGGATATCCATCCCAACCATCCATATATTTATCCGATGAGCCTTTCATGTCAGGTTGGTACATTGGTCCAAAAGGTACCTGGTTACCGATGATCTTCCACCGCGTCGTTTTATCCGTTAGTTTATTCATTAACCAACTATATTGATCCTTTCCTAAAATTGTCCGGGCTGAATCATTATATCCAGCATCTGATTCGCTATCTACTTGTTTGGTTCTTCCTGCAATTCTGGTATCAAGTATCACCAGTTCTAACAAGGTTCCCAGTTTAAAAGAACGATATAGTTCATGATACGAGTTATCCCGAATCGGCAACCATTCATAATAGGCCTGTTTCCCGGCATTCTTTCTGGTTTGCCAATTTCCCTCATTGGTTTGATGATTTTGTGCTCCATCCACATAACCGTTATTCGCAATTTCATGATCATCCCAGGTGGTGATCATGGGTTTCATCTGGTGTAGTTTTATGAGATCTCTGTCAAGCGCATACAGGCTATGTCGGGTTCTGTAATCATCCAATGTGGTAATCTCTCTGGCTGGGACATTCACTCTGCCAATGGAAGTATCTCCATATACATTAGGTGCATATTCGTAGATATAATCACCTAAATGGACCACTAGATCAACCTCCGGATCTTCGGCAATAAAACGATAATTATTAAAATATCCCCATTCATAATTGGAGCAGGAAGCAAATGCCATCGTAAATTCTGTTGGATCTTTGGGAAGTGTTAGGGTTTGTCCAACGATGGAAGTGTCACCAGGAAGCATAAAACGATAATAATATTTTGTATTTTCTTCTAAATCTGTTATATCAATTTTTACTGTAAAATCTTGCTCATTTGAGGTAGAGGTGATGCCTTTACCAATTGGTTTTTTAAAATCTGGATCTTCCGCAATCTGCCACTCAATAGGGATAAAGGAGATATTTTTATTCAAAGTAACTTTTGTCCATAATACAACGGAATTTTCTGTTGGATCACCGGATGCTACCCCATGATAAAAAGGAGCCATGTTTTTATCAAGCAAAGGAATCAGATCGGGATGAATGTTAAGTTCATCGCTAATTTGTGCCTTTAGAATGAAAGGATTCACCAGCATGGTGAGCATTAAAAGCATTAGGCCGATTCTTTTCATGATCGCAATTTAGATCAAATCTGATAAAAAAAATGAACAATGACGTTAAGTGATTGTTATTCGTTATCTTTAATGTGAATCTAAATTCTGAAATATGCATAAAATATTCTGTTTACTCTCCTGTGAGACCATTGTACTCATAGCAGCTTTGTTTCTCTTTGCCTATGTAAAAAAGAATGAGCTCGGTAAATGGCTCCAATACGCCGCTGCTTCTATTGCCATTTTTATCATGGTGATCATGATCGGTTCCGTGTTTACCTGTTGCATGCCATGTTATGGAAATCATGGTGGGTGTGGAGGATCTAAAAACCAATGCAGCTATAACAAAGGTGGAGATGATGATTGTTGCAAAAAGAATATGAACTGGTCAAAAGGAGGAAAAGAGGATTGTTGTTCCAAAGGAAACATGGACCGTTGTGAAATGGGTGAGGATAAGGAGATCAGGATCGAGATTGATGGAGACGGAAAAGATACAGTGCAAAAGAAAGTGATCATTCAAAGGCAGGGGAATTAAAGGGCCCTAAGCTGACTAGATAAATTATCCAAATCCTGCTATCTTTGCAGCCCTATGGCCAAAGAAATGCTTAGAAAGGTAAGGGATTTTATCCTGAGTGTGGTAGATTTTTTCTACCCACCCTTTTCGCGTTTTCTACCCAAGCATACTTTTCGTTACCTGGCTTGTGGAGGCAGCAATACCATGCTCGATATTGCCTTGTACTATTGCAGTTACCATTATGTTCTCCATGCCCAGGAAATATCTGTCTTTGGATTGTTTAATATTTCACCTCATATTATGGCATTCATCATTGCCTTTTGCATTACGTTCCCTATCGGATTTACCTTGTCGAAGTACATTGTATTTCCGGAATCACAGTTAAAGGGAAGAATACAACTATTCAGATATGTAGTGTTGGTAGCTCTTATGCTTACGATGAATTATTTGTTTTTAAAATTGTTTGTGGAGGTATTATATTTCTATCCAACAGTGGCAAAAGTTGTAACCACTATTATCGTTGCGGTCTTCAGCTATATCAGCCAAAAGAACTTTTCTTTTAAAATGGAAAAAGGGGAAGAGCAGAACGTGGATTAGATCCTTTTATACTTATTTTTCGTATATTAGACATATGAAAGGACGGAGATACATTCTGTTGACTTTTGCTGTTTGCTGGATTCATTGTTCATACGGACAAACATGGAGTTATTCCCCAAAACAGGTTCTTGATTTCTCGACCATTGAAAAACCACGTTTTGTTAATCCTGTGCTGGGGCAACAAAAGTCCTTGTTTGATCTTCGTCTTTTACATCCGAATTTGGTTACCCCAATGGTTTTCCGCAGTCCCGATCAGGAACTTGCTTTTTTTTGCAAAATGGAAGTAAAAGCGGTCGATGCTCTTGGTATATGGATAAAAGTGAGGGTAGGAGATCCTGCTGGGTTCTTTATTCAGAATTGCTCTTCCTATAACCCGTTCCAACCCTGGTATCCCGGACCCTGATCATTATTCTGTCCCAATCGGATCAATGGTACTATTTTCAACCATCAACATCACTGTTTTAATTGGAGCTCTGGGTCTGTGCATCACACCTTTTGTAATGGTGGTTCCTTGCATGGGGTTGAGTTCAATTGTTCTGTCTTCGAGGTCAATCAATAGCTGACCCGACAATACAAAGAAAAACTCATCTTCATTTTCGTGTTTATGCCAATGGTATTCACCTTCAACAATACCAATGCGGGCTACACTGTCATTGATCTGTGTTAACGTTTGGTTGAACCATTTTTCCTTGTTTTCATTTACGATGGCGGGCACATCAATCAGCTCAAGGTGATCGTACCGGATATCCATATGCTGATTGTAATTATACTTTTTTTCCATGGCGTTTTGGGACTTTGGTTTTCTTAATAATATTGTAATTGTCAGGTATCCGTTGGATATTCATCACATCGGGCGGTGGGTTATTGGTCATATAACAAAATACAATTTCTTTATTGGGGTTTAACCAACAGAAGGAGGTATCTGAACTAAAAGCAAAGGATATAAAGCGTTGGGGCTGACTTGAAGTCCAAATTCTTTGGTTAATGGAGTCCAATGCTACCATATCATAATTCTCTACGATGGTGTTCATCGATTCATCTCTGTAAACCACTTCGTTTAGAAACTCAATACTAAGGGTATCTTTTTTTAAGGTCCATTTTCCGATAGCCACAAAATAGCTTCCTTCGTTTGCTAAAGGATCCCAAAATCCACGTGAATTATTTCCAAATCCATAACGGATGACCTGGTTACCAGGTAATATTTTTATTTTTTCGGCAGATAACTTCGGAATGTTTAGGTTGTAGGCAATACAATTTCCATTTCCATCCCCACCGAATTCCATGGTCCGCAAATGATGCCAGGAATAGGTTCCCAAAATAAAATCTGAAGAAGATGGCTCAGGCATTGCTTCCTGAGAATGAATAATTGATCTAAAGATTGAAAAGAATAGTATGGATGCAAAACCGCCTTTCATTGATCACTAAGTTACAATAAAAATGCGAATGGAGGGGCTTCTTTAATTTCCAATGCTAAAGCCCGACTTCTCGGCAAAAGCTTTCTGGGCCACTTCGATCTTGCTGAAATATTTATCATAATCCGCATCCAGTTTAGTGGCAATCGACATCATCTTCTTTGACATACCAGCAGTCAGGTTATCCGAAAAAACGAGTTTTTCAAAATCGTATAGGTTCTTCTTGGAGATCTTATTCATGTAGGTAATAAAAGCGGTGGTCGATTTAACAAAGTTCTTTTCTCCGTTAAATGCGATCAGAAGCTTGAGTTGTTTCAGATTTCGTGTTGAGATCTTATTGAGGGAATCAATTTTGGCAAAACATTGTTCTTTACTTCCACCAACCTCCAGTGCTTCCACGTATGCCTGGTCAACTTCATTGATACGATCAACCAGATAATCATTATAGTCGATTGCAGAGGAAAAACTTAGTTTTTCATTCTGTGAAAAACCGGTAGAGCCGGCTATCGCCATCAATACCACCAACAAAATTCTCTTAATGTTCATTATTTATTGACTATGATTATTTAAACGCCGGACTATTTTTCCTTCAGCATTTTTTCGAGTTTTTTAACCTTTCTTTCCAGGAAGATGAGATAAGCGATCACTGTAAAAAACAGGATCAAGGATACTGCCACCACCACATAGATCTTGCCTTCCTTGCGAAATCCTGTTGCCATTTCGATTTTATCCGAAGTAATATTGATCAACCTGATGTATCCACACTTTAATTGGATCTTAATGGTATTCTCATACCATTCGTTATCGGAGGCAAAAGTTTTTATATCAAAGGAGAAATTTTTCTCAATCAAGCCATCACGATCAATGATGACAACTCCACCATCTTTGATCAACAACCCATTTTCTTCCATCACCTTTTTACTTTCTTTAGAAACCTGGTACTTAATTATCCCGTTGTTGAGCGAATTGAGGTTGACGATGGTATCACCTTTCATTAACTCACAGGGGATTAGCGTTGTCACTGTCATCCGGTTATCCAAAGGAATGGTATCCGTAACATTGTTTTGGGCAAAAACAATGATGGGTAACAATAGTAGGATTGCTATAATGTATTTTTTCATTCTTTTTCTTTTATTGCATTTTCAATGTTCTGCATTTTGCATTTGATCTTAAACATCCATACACCAACCAGTGTCCAAACGAGGATTGAGCTGTAGAAAATAACACGCATTTGTCCGGAGATGTCTTTGTAGTTCCCAAAACCCGGATTGTCACCTTTTCCAGGGTGAAGAGATTCATTGATCCTTGGGTAAATACCGAGTAATACCAGCATTAAAACAAAAGCAAAAATATTGTAAACAGCAGAAACCCGACCTTTCTTTTGCTCACCGGTGATAGAATTATGAAGGATGAGATATGCCAGATAGGCAACCATCGTAATGGCTGCTGAGTTTAATTGTGGATCGTTTATCCAAGGTGCGCCCCACGTGAAATTAGCCCACATCATTCCTGTAAGTATACCAACAGTTCCGTATACCATGCCTACCTGCACAGAAGCTTTGGCCCTAATATCATATTTGATATCTCCTTTGCGTAAATAAATGATGGAATTGACCACCGAAATGGTAAATAATACAAACATGCTTAGCCACATGGTTACATGGAAATATAAATTCCGGATGGTTTCATGCAAAATGGTTTGGGTAGATACCGGACCCATCCAAGCCAGATACAATAACACCGGCATCAGAATAATGATGAGAATTTTCCACCAATGTTTACCCATGTTGTATAAGAAAATTTATTCGCGCCAAAGGTAAGGAAATAAAATAAACGACAACGCCACAATCAGGATATCCATTCCTCCCAAAGCCACAATGAATTTTGCATTGTATGCAAACGAAAAATCGGCTGCTGCATTCTTCCCGGCTTTAATGATCGTAATGATCAAAGGCACCATTACCGGGAATGCAAGGATACTGATAATCCCAAGGTTATTATTGGTTTTAGCTGCAATGGCGCTTACCAGGGTAAGAATAGAGGAGATCCCGGTGGAACCCAAAATAAGGATCAGCCAAAGCTGAAGATTGAGATCACCACTGGTTCCAAAAATGATCCTGTAAATAGAAAAAGTGATCAACCCAAGTACATTGATGAGGATAATCTTATAGAACGTTTTTGCAATGATGATATTCTGTGGACTTGTAAGCAGATAAAAAAACATTTGCTGACTTTTATTCTCGTTATAAAAACTCTTATTCACGGCATTAATAGCAGAAAATAAAATGATCACCCATAACAAGGCATTCCATACATGAATATCTGTGATCTCCATGAATGATTGATAACAAATAAAAATAGTAGAAACCACATAGAGCAGCATAGAACTAATGGAAACCCTGTTCCGGAATTCAAGTCTGAATTCCTTTGCGATCAATGCTCGTATGGCTGTAAGACCCGTCATTTATGATAGATTGATCTCAGACCCTAATGCCGGAATATCTACTTTTTTAAATCCTGCTGTTCTCAAATGACCGCTAAAGGCATGCTGGGCATCAATATCTCCATGTACCAGGAAAATATTTTTCACCTTATCCCTATCCTGGCAATCAAGGAAAGTGATCATTTCTTTATAGTCACCATGTCCGCTAAACGAACGAATATATTCCACTCTTGCATTCACCCTTTTCACCTGTCCGAATATTTTCACCTCCGTAGCACCTGCTGCTATCCGGCCACCTAAGGTAGAAGGTTCACAATAGCCTACCATGAGGATCGTACAATTCTCATTTTCAATATGGTTGGCTACGTGGTGCTTGATCCTTCCGGCTTCCATCATGCCCGAGGCACTAATGATCACCATCGGTTCCGGATTTTCATTCAAAGCCTTCGATTCATCCACCGATTGGATCAAATGCAGATTCGGAAAATCAAATGGAGATTTATCACGCAATAAAAATTCCTGAAATTCACTATTGAACAATTCAAGATGATTCTTAAAGATCCCTGTTCCCTTAGCCGAAAGAGGACTGTCAATATAAACAGGAATGTTAGGTAATTGTAATTTGCTGTGCAGATAGTCTAATCCGTAAATGATCTCTTGCGTACGCCCTATGCTAAAGGCTGGGATAATTACTTTTCCTTTTTTTTCTATGCAGGTATCTGTTATTATTTTAATGATCTCTGCCAGACTATAAATTTCATCAGAATGTAAGCGATCACCATAGGTCGATTCGCTGATGATATAATCAGCCTGAGGAAAGGGCTGTGGAGGATTAAGCATGCTTCCGCTTTGGCGGCCGATATCACCGGTAAAGCATACATGAATAAGGTTCCCATTGTCTTTTATACTTAGGTTCACTGCAGCACTTCCAAGCAAATGACCATTTTCCGTAAATTTCAAACTTACTTCATCACAAACCTGAAAATCCTGATAAAATGGAACAGATTTCATCAATGACAATGCAGTTTCTGCATCCTCGGCATCATACAAAGGTTCCAATAATTTTTTTCCTTCTTTCTCTCTTCTTTTATTTTCATATTTAATATCCGATTCCTGGATATGTGCACTATCCGGAAGCATGATCTTATTGAGATCAAGTGTAGCCGGCGTGCAGTAGATAGGTCCATTAAATCCTTCTTTCACGAGTTTTGGAATAAGACCGGTATGATCAATATGCGCATGAGAAATGATGACATAGTCAATTTCCTGAGGGTTAAATCCAAAATGGGCATTTTTGCGTTCAGCATCCTTGCGGCGACCCTGGTAGAGTCCGCAATCGAGCAAGATCTTTTTGCCGTTGGCAGTTGTTAACAGGTGTTTGCTCCCTGTAACTTCCTGTGCGGCCCCGTAAAAACTCAGTTTCATTAAGATTTTTTAATGGGCTTTCTCCAATATCTGCCCTATATTTGCTTACAAATAAATAAAGAATTTCAGAACAAATGGTTAAAACAATTGCAATTGCGTTTGTTACAGCTTTATTCGCCTGTAAACCCATGAACAATATCCGTCTTCAAACGAACCTGCTTCCCAATAATATCAACTCTTTCCACGATGTTACCGCGAAAGATATTGATGGCAAGGAGTTCAAGATGTCAGATCTGAAAGGAAAAAAAGTAATGGTAGTGAATGTTGCTTCCCATTGTGGTTATACACCTCAGTATAGCCAGTTGCAGGAGCTTTATGATAAATACAAGGACAAGAATTTTGTGATCCTCGGTTTTCCCTGTAACCAGTTCATGGGCCAGGAACCTGGAAATAATACAGAGATCCTTGAATTCTGCCAGAAAAACTACGGTGTTACCTTTCCACTATTCGAAAAAGTGGATGTAAAAGGACCCGATGTTTGTCCGGTATTTCAGTTCCTCACCCAGAAATCATTGAATGGTGTAGAGGATTCAGAAGTAAGCTGGAACTTCAATAAATACCTCATCGACGAAAATGGCAAGTATGTAAAACACCTCAAAAGTGGTGTTGAGCCAATGGATGAGGAGATCACCAACTGGATCGAAGGAAAATAATCTATTGACGATTTACGAGTGACGAATGACGATTGGCTAACGCCAGATTCGCCTTCTCTTGCTATTCAACGCGTTATCATTCATCATTCAAAAATAAGCGTTGACGTTCGTCTATACACAAATACTCGTCACTCGTAAATCGTCAATATATGGCGGCGTTACCCGTGTTTCGCTATATCTTTTTTATTGCTCTTAAATATCAAACGGCCAATTGGGGAGACGTGCCATGGCACGTCTGGACATCGATTCGAAAATTATCAATCCTGCAACAAAAAAGGATGCCGCTTCACCCGGGGCCGCTAGCGTTGAATTAACCTGCTTTTCTTACCTTTGCTAATCATGGTTCAAAAATTGCATATTCTCGCCTTTGGTGCCCATCCTGATGATGTTGAACTCGGTGCTGCAGGTACCCTTATTTCCCATCAAAAAATGGGTTACGCATTTGGTATAGTCGATCTTACCCTTGGGGAACTCGGAACCAGAGGAACCGTTACCCAGCGACTCAAAGAAGCCAAAGAGGCCGCTCAGATCATGGGAGCCTCGGTCAGGGAAAATCTAAAGTTTAAAGATGGATTTTTCTGCAATGACGAAACACACCAAATGGCGGTGGTAGAAGTCATTCGTAAATATCAGCCGGAGATCGTTATTTGTAATGCTACTGAGGATCGGCATCCGGATCATGGCAGGGCAGGGGAGTTGGTCGAAGAAGCCTGCTTCCTGGCGGGTTTGGAAAAGATCAAAACCCCGGGACTCAAACCATGGAGACCTAACCAGATCCTGCATTATATTCAATTCCGCGATTTAAAGCCTACTATTCTTGTGGATATTAGTTCAGCTATGAATGCCAAGATGAAGGCGATTAAAGCCCATAGGTCGCAATTCTACGATCCCAAATCAAAAGAAACCGCTACCTTGATATCACAACCAGAATTCTTACAAAATGTAAAGAACAGAGCAGCCTATTATGGTCAGTACATTCATGTCAAATATGCAGAGGGATTTGTGAGTAAGAAATTGTTGGGTGTAGAGGATCTTTTTCAAATCCTTTAATGACTTTCTGCTTTTGCAGGGATCCGTTTATTTCTTTCCCAATACCTTTTTCGCTTCTTCAATAGCCACCTTCTGTTCCTTCGTTGGCTTTGGGAATTTTACTTTTAGTGATTTCATTTCATCCAGGATCACATTCATCATTAACAATTGGGCATACCATTTATCATCTGCCGGAACAATATGCCAGGGCGCATGTTTGGTGGAGGTATGAGTGATCATATCATCGATTTCATCTGTAAATTTTTTATAGTCTTTGTTGATCTGGAGATCCTGTGTACCCACCTTCCAATACTTTTCCGGATCAAGTGCTCTTTTTAAAAGACGTTCGGCTTGTTCTTTTTTAGAGATGTTCAGATAGAATTTAATGATCCGGGTTCCATTTCGTGATAAATACTTTTCAAAATTATTAATGTCTTCAAACCGGTTGGACCATATATTTTTGCCAGTATGTTCCTCAGGTAAATGCTCAGCATCCAATAAAGCTTTATAAGCCCTTACGACTAATACTTCTTCGTAGTATGACCGGTTAAAGATTCCGATCTTACCCTGTTCTGGTAATTGCTTCACGCATCTCCATAAAAAATCATGTTTGAGGTCTTCACTGGTAGGGGCTTTAAAGCTATACACCTGGCAACCCTGTGGATTGATGCCAGAAAAAATACGTTTCACACAGGAATCTTTTCCACTTCCATCCATGCCTTGTAAGATCACGAGCAACGACCATCTTCCATCCGCATAAAAAACTTCCTGTAGTTCCGCCAGCTTTTTGGATTTAAGACCGAGGATGATGTTGGCTTTTTCCTTGTTCAGCTCCTTACCTTTATATTCGGTAGGATGTTGAAGAACAATGAATTTCTTTTGAAGAATGTACTTTTTGTGAACTTCGTTCATAGCAGGATGATTTGAGTAAATATAGAAACAATCAACAAAAAAAATAGTACTAAACATCTGATAATCCGCCCAAATC
>JANWKQ010000072.1 GCA_025451295.1 Flavobacteriales bacterium
TGATTTGGAGCAAGGGATTACTTCGCTTCGCTCAGTGATCCCCAAGTGGGGAGCTGTTCAAGACTTTGAGAACCAAAGGTGGTTTTTATTTACCTGCATTTCTGATTTGGAGCAAGGGATTACTTCGCTTCGCTCAGTGATCCCCAAGTGGGGAGCTGTTCAAGACTTTGAGAACCAAAGGTGGTTTTTATTTAATACGATTCCAGTTATCAAGCTGCGCTTGAACTGGAATCGTATTAAATAAAAAAGCCCCTATCGGGGCTTCTCAAAGTCTTGGCGGAGAAGGGGGGATTCGAACCCCCGGTACAGTTTCCCGTACGACAGTTTAGCAAACTGTTGGTTTAAGCCACTCACCCACCTCTCCGGGGTTTTATGGGATGCCAAAGGTACGAAGAAAACTTTCTTTTGCAAATCACGTAAATGAGTTAAGTTTGTGATAACGAACATCCAATCTCTTTTATTTATGCAGCGGCTATGTATTTTAACCCTTTCGATATGCTTTTTATTTGCCTGTGGCACCAAAAATAAACCACAAAACAACAACAATGATTCTACCTCCATTAAACCTTATAAAGAAAATGCGGATGTAGGGCAATGTGATCCCAATTGGTCAAAAGAAAATATCGTGATCAATCATTGGAATCTGGAGCCTCCCACTTTACATCCAACCAACGAATATGTATCCAACAGGAATTTTGTTTTTGGATATATCCACTCTTACATCCTCATCGTAGATCTTCAAACCTGTGAACTAAAGCCCGATCTTGTAAAAGCATTACCTACCATTTCACCAGATGGACTTACGTATGATTTTGAATTAAAAGATGGAATTACCTGGGATGATGGTAGTCCTGTTACTGTTGAAGATGTGATCTTTACCTTTAAAGCTAATTCGTGTGGTTTAATCAATAATTCTTTTGCCAAACCCTATATTGAAACTTTGTTGGATGTAAAAGCCGTGCAGGGAAGTTCGACCAAATTCCAGTTCGTTCTGAAAGAAAAATATATTCTCAACGATTATCTGTCTACCTATTTCCCCATTATGCAGAGAAAACTGTTTGATAAAGACAATGTGCTATCAAAATATAGTTTTGAGGATATCAAAAAAATCGAAGATATTACCATTAAGACGGATCTTACCGATTGGGCTGAGAAAATGAATGGCTCCGAATATGGAACTGAAGTCGCCAATATTGTGGGTGCCGGTCCGTATAAGCTCGAATCCTGGGAAAAGGGACAAACCCTCACCTTGGTAAAAAAGAAAGACCACTGGTCGTCTAAACAGGATAAAACCATGCTTCAATATGCCTCTTATCCGGACAAAATCATTTTCAAAATGATCGCGGATGAAAATGCATTAAAAATTGAAGCGAATAATCAATCGATCGATGTAAGCACTTTTATTTCCACAAAAGCATTGATCGAACTGGAAAAGAATCCGGATTTCGTAAAGAATTATCATTATGGGTATTTACCTGCTTATAATTCTACCTATTTAATGATGAATACGAAACCCGACGGAACCACTCATAAAAAACTCTTCGATGATAAAAATGTTCGCAGAGCTATGGCATACTTAACACCAGTGCAGGATGTGATCAACATCGTTTATAACGGAAAAGGGGATCGTTTGGTTGGACCTGTGCATCCCGGCAAAAAAGGATTCAACAAAAGCCTTACACCTATTCCATTGGATATTAACCAGGCTAATACTTTGCTGGACGCAGCGGGTTGGAAAGATACAGACGGGGACAATATCCGAGATAAAGTGATCAATGGTAAAAAAGAAAAATTCGAATTTAAGATCATGTATCCTACAGATTCTCCAGTAGCAAAAGATATTGCTGACCTGGTGATTGAATCGATGAAAAAAGCTGGGATCAATCCGATACCGGATGGAATGCCAATGAAGGAATTATTACCAAAAGCCACTACACATGATTTTGATATGACCTTTTTTGCTTTTGGTCAATCTGCTTTGCCCGATGATTTTAAACAACTTTGGGCAACTTCATCATGGACCAGCAATGGATCAAACCTGAGTGGATTTGGAAATACTGCATCAGATGCGTTGATTGATTCAATCAGGGTTGAACTTGACATGAATAAGCGGATCCCAATGATCCAACGCTTTCAGAAAATGATGTACGATGAACAACCGGTTGTTTTCTTTATGGCATCCAACAGGAAGATCTTTATTCATAAAAGATTTGGAAACTCAACTATGTACTACGAACGTCCCGGTGTTATGCTGAACAATTTAAAGCTATTGTGTTCACCCACTAACGGGGCCAACAATGTCCAATAAATGAATTTTATTGTCAAAAGACTGCTATGGTCAATCCCCACTTTATTGGCGATTGTAATAGTAGGCTTTGTTTTATTGGTCTATACTCCAGGAGATCCGGTGCATACGGTTTTAGGTATTTCCAACAATGAAGATCCGCTAAAACCACCATCGCCCTACATAGAAAAACAAAAAAAAGACTGGGAAGAAAAACTGGGATTGAATCTGCCCTTGTTTTATGTAACCATTCAGTCAAGTGCTTTACCGGATACGTTGTATAGAATTACTGATAAAAAGGAAAAAAGTATTGTTAGAAACCTATGTTTAACCACAGGACAAACCAAAGTTGTTACAGATCTTAGAAACATGATCGGGGATCTGAAAAAAACATGGCGAAACGAGGTGAACCAACTTCGGCCTGGTGAGAAAGATTCGTTGAAGGAACAAATAACCGAAATCTCATATAATATTCAACTTTTAGAAAATGAGTCGGACAAAACGAAAATCGGAGAACTTATCAATAAGCTATATATAGCTACTGAACGTAAGGAATTTCTGGGCTCTTATGATATTCTCGATCGAATGGATAAGACACTCCATTTGAGAACAGGTTACGACCCAAAAGTGATCATTCCATCCATTCGTTTCTATAAGAAATCCCGTTTCCACCAATGGCGGTTTGGGGATGGAAAATATTCAAAAGGAATTATCCGGGGAGATTTTGGAATTTCATATGTAAGCAAAGAACCTATACGTAATCATATTTACAAGAATCTTTTCTGGTCAGTATTATTTTCCGGCATTGGGATATTGCTGGCCTATCTCATCAGCATTCCAATTGGTATTCGTTCTGCCATCCATAACAATTCTGTCGGAGAAAAACTGGTGACCATTCTTTTGTTTGCATTGTATTCAGTTCCGGTTTTCTTTTTGGGAACGTTATTGCAGACTTATTTGGCCAATCATCAATACTTACACATTTTTGAGCCAACCGGGATCAAACCCACAAGAGGTTTTACGCCAGGTTCAAATTTTCTTGGAAGGATGTGGCAAAGTCTGCCGTATATGATCCTGCCCATTATTTGTTTTACTTATTCGTCTATTGCATTTCTCACCAGATTGACCAAAACTTCGGTACTGGAAGTGTTGAATCAGCCGTATATAACAACAGCAAAAGCAAAAGGTCTTCGATTTAAAACCATTATCTATAAACATGCATTCAGAAATGCATTGATCCCGTTGATCACCGTTTTTGCGAATATATTTCCGGTGTTGGTAGGTGGTTCTGTGATCATTGAAAGCATTTTTACCATTCCGGGAATGGGAACTGAAATGTTCAGCAGTTATTTTTCGCATAATGTTCCGGTGATCATTAGCGTATTTACGTTGACCGGAATTTTTACCGTGGTTGGATTTTTAATATCGGATGTATTGTATGTAATTGTTGACCCCAGAATAAGAAAATGAAACTGCGACTAAACAAAATATTGGGATTGAAGCTGGACAGATATACCAGGGGTGCCATATTTTGTCTGGTATTAATTTTACTCATTGGATTGTTCAGTAACCTGATTGCTACTTCAAAACCCTGGTATGTAAAACATAGAGATAAAACATATTTCCCCGCATTTTCAAAAAAAAAGACATATGACTTTACAAGTCTGCAAAATACCCGGTTGACTTTTAGTGTAGATAACATTCATTGGAGAAATGATCTTTCCCTCGGTAAATTTGTCTTTGCTCCAATCCCATACGATCCCGGAAGGTCTGATATCCCCAATGCTAATTATCAACCACCGTTTTCCAAGACCAAATGCGTGAACATTTACGGCGAACATAATTGTAACCTTCAATTCAGGCATTGGCTTGGTACGAACCTCAAAGGTGAAGATGTCTTAAGCGGACTCATCCATGGCACCTCCGTTTCATTGAAGATCGGTTTCTTTTCCATTCTACTTGCATTGATCATTGGAGTGATATTGGGTATGATCAGTGGATTTTTTCAAAATGATACCTGGAAGGTTCCGCTGTTATCATTTGTTTTAATGGTATGTTCTATCATTCCTTCCTTTTATCTGGCTGATCTTTTTTCTTTTTTCATTGGATATTATTTTCATTGGAAAGATACAGGATTGCTCATTGGAACCCTGATGATTTATACCCTGAGTTTTTTATTAGGTCTGATCACCTCCTATTGGTTCGGAAAGTTGTTGCATTTTATTTTTAGATGGAAAAAGAAGATCCATGTGCCGGTGGATTCCATTATTTCGAGGATCATTGAGATCTTTGCTGCCATTCCGAAACTTATGCTGGTGGTCGCTTTGGCTTCTATTCTCGAAAGAAGCGTAACGAATGTGATCCTGGTAATTGGCATTAGCGCCTGGGCGGGTATTGCCAGATTGGTAAGAGGCGAAGTATTGAAAATTCGGAACCAGGATTTTATTACTTCTGCCAAAGCATTGGGGTTAACGAACCTGAAAATAATTTTCAAACATATATTGCCCAATATTGCCGGTGTAATTATAGTAACATTTGTGTTCGGTTTATCTGCAGCCATTCTCATTGAATCCGGTTTATCATTTTTAAATATTGGTGTCCCGGAAGATGTGATCACCTGGGGACAATTGCTAGCAGACGGAAAAAAGAATTTTAATGCCTGGTGGTTGATTGCATTTCCGGGATTTGCTCTATTTATTACTGTCCTTTGTTTAAATATTATCGGAGAAAAATTTAAGTCGTTACTTGATCCGGTGAACAGAGGATTCAATTAGACGCCAGCGGCCCGGGGTGAAGCGGCATCCTTTTTTTTTGTACTTCTTAATTCGCTATACGTCCGGTTGATTGAAGGTCCTCCGCA
>JANWKQ010000073.1 GCA_025451295.1 Flavobacteriales bacterium
CCAACATATAACGAAAAGGAGAACATCGAAAAGATGATCCGCAAGGTATTTTCGTTGGAAGAATATTTCGAACTGTTGATTGTGGATGATAGTTCACCGGATGGAACCGGAGAAATTGTGAAATCACTTCAACATGAATTTACCGGCTTGCATTTATTGTCGAGAGCAGGTAAAGAGGGTTTGGGAAAAGCCTATCTGGCAGGATTTCAATGGGCACTCGATCATAACTACGAATATATTTTCGAAATGGATTGCGATTTTTCGCATAATCCGGATGATCTCATTCGTTTGTACCAGGCCTGTCTGGATGGAACTGATCTGGCGATCGGTTCACGTTACGTAACCGGTGTAAATGTGGTGAACTGGCCGATGAGCCGTGTAATGCTTTCCTTTTTTGGATCGGTCTACGTTCGTTTTATTTCAGGCATGAAAGTGCATGATGCCACTGCCGGTTTTAAATGTTATAACCGCAAAGTCCTTAGTACGATCAATTTCGATAAGATCCGTTTTAAGGGATATGGATTTCAGATCGAGATGAAATATGTTTCCTGGAAACTGGGTTTTAAATTAAAAGAAGTCCCGATCATTTTTACCGATCGTACCGAAGGTACCAGCAAGATCTCCAAGAATATTATAGCCGAAGCTCTGTTTGGTGTAATGAGGTTGAAGTTGTCTTCGGTGAAGAGATATCGTAAATAATATTCGCTGCATTTATTTTGGTGCATTCCCACCTCCACGAAACATGATGAAAAAAAATGGGCTCAATTGCTGAACCCATCTTCAAAATATTTTAGAAAAATTTATCGAATCAGATTTACCTGACCTCGTACCGTTTTTTCATTTTCGAATACGGCCCATGAATCGTAGGTGATCTGGTAAGTATAAACACCTTCCGGTGCATCTGTTCCGCTATGCTTACCGTCCCATCCTTTGGTTAGATCACTCGTCGTGAAAATTTCCTGACCCCAGCGATTAAAGATCTGGAAAGTATAGGTATCAATCGAATTACACATAACAGGTCTGAACCACTCATTTTTCTCATCATTGTTCGGAGTAAATGAATTTGGAACATAAATATTGCAATAGCAGATCACTTCTTTAATATCAATCGTATCCAATGCAAGACAACCTGCCTGTGATGCAATAACACTTGCAGTGGTTACCGTATTAAATGTAGCAAACTGCGCAGTGTTTCCAGTGCTCCACAAATAAGTGGCATTGTTTAAATTTACTTTTACTTCTACATTTTCTCCTTCACAGAACCAAGCAGTATCAGGCAATAAATTTATATTCAGATATTTTTGTGACAGCATAACCGTGTCATAAGCATGGCAATTCCCAAAAGTTACATCCACAAAATAAGTACCTGGTGCCATTGCATCAAATGTTTGATTGGTGCTACCATCCTGCCATAAATAAGATACAGCTCCGGGGCTTGCCGTTAATGTCAATGTATCCGGAAAGCATAAATCCATATCATTAGGTAAACCACCTGTTGAAAGATTGAAGGTGGATACGGTAGCCGTATCATAATTAGCACATCCTGCTAAATCATAGTATACAGAATAGGTTCCTGGTCCAACCGTATGAAGTGTATCATTCGAATTATCATTCCATAAAATGGTTGCACCATTTGCACCGGAAATAAACCATGTTACCTGATCACCAGGACATATGGTTGTGTCATTAATAAAATTCATCGGTACTGCACCACCTACAAAAGTAACAGGGATCAAAAGTGTATCTGTTGCACAGGCACCTACTGTTTGGATCACTACCTGAATGTCATAAGTGCCTGGATTGGTATAAGTATGTGTTGCCGAAAACCCTGCTACATCAGAACCACCATCTCCAAAATTCCACGAGACGGACGAGATTCCCGGAACACTATCGATAAATACGGTTAAGGTTGAACTTCCACAATTGAGACTATCCGAAAAAGAAGTATAGCCAGTTGTATCGGCCTGGTATACAATTTGTGGATTCGCCAGGCTTAAAAGATTGGCACCCGCCAGATATCCGTACGATTCATATTGACCAAAACCATAACAGGTAGCAATGAACGTACAGGTACTATTTAAAATATGTGTTCCCTGTAAAATAGTAAGTGGAGCAAAAGAATAGGCCGGGTTACCCGATACTGGTGAAAAGCTTGCACCGGGAATAGGTGTACCATCCAGTACAACTCCATTAATGTTGGTAGTTTTTGTAACAACGTTCAAATAATAATCAGTCGTGAGTGGCATCGCATAGGCTCCAAAAATTGTATTAAACGTTCCGAGATTCACCGGTGGGATGACAATATAAAATGGGTCAGCACCAGGAGCAAAATCATAATCCTGACTGTTGGCATATTGGGTTACCATGATCGGATTATTACTGGTTATCCATTTCGCAGGACCAGGGGTTATAAATTCGGCAAACTGGCCTGCATTTAAGTTATAAATACCCACACCACTTACATTGACAACTGTTCCATTTGTATTGGCTAACACGTAATAGCTATCTCCATTTCTGGTAGTAAGAGGCGATATGGCAAATTCAGTTCCCCACATAGAGATGGGTGGAATTTGTTCATACAAAGCATCACAACAACAAATAAATGCATTCCCAATATTTGGAATAGATGCACATTGGTTTCCACCGAATACTGCAAATTTTACCGTGGCAGCATTTGCCCCGATTGCCTTAACGGTAGTTCCGGTTAGATCACCATTTGCTTCAACCAAATAGGTTTGTCCTTGTTGTAAAGTAACATTAAAAGGCACACCGGCTGCATTTCCCTGAAGCGTAGCAAAGGCTGGTGTGATCTGAACCTGGGTATTATTTTCGGAGGCAACTATTAACACTTCTGCCGTGGAACCAAATAAATTACTCGGATTATAAACAGATGCTCTATAGTCATTTCCTAGCGCTGGGGTAGGATATACAATCGATGCATCCACCGTTGCATTTTCTACATTGGCCGCATAAACAGCCACCGGCGCAAGGCTCGTAATATGGATCGCCTGATTTTCCACCACCTGATCATTGGTTACCATCGGATTATTGAAACTTGGTATCGTAACATTCAATAAAACGTTGGCGGTAACCGGAAAGAAGTTACTATAACTTCCATTGGCTAGGGATACTTGTATGGTTGTATTGACCGGTGATGCAATATATAATTGAGCATCAATTTGCGAACTGGAAAAGTTTTCGGGAATCCCGAACCAAAAATCAGTACCTGTATTTGAATATTGTGAAAAAGCTGCAGTAAGGGCGAATATGCTAAGACAACAGGTAAGTAGGTATTTTTTCATTGGGTTCTATTTATGTAGTTGCTCAATAAGGCACTACCGTTTAAAAATATATTAAATAGATATCAAATATAGCTTTTTAGTTGCATGGAAACCGGGCTCTAAATTGTTAAATGGTGAGGTTTTTAGCCAAACACAGGTAGATTTTTGCGGAGGCTGGCTTTGAAGGTGGATTTGACCTTAAGACCCAGAACTGTCAACAAACCGCTGGCGGCCCGGATAAGAGCAGCATCCTTTTGCGCAGCAAAAGATAGAACGGTCCCGATAGCTATCGGGAGCAGGACCTTGCTCCGCTGAAGCTATGCGAAGGCGAGAAAGCCGCCCTAATCAGCCCTTTTTTCCTACTTTTACACCATGCTAAAAATCGATATGCATACCCATATCCTGCCGAAGGAAATCCCCGATTTTGCTAAGAAATTCGGGTATGAGGGGTTTATACGTCTGCATCATCACCGGGAAGGTTATGCCAGAATGATGCAGGGAGAAAAATTCTTCAGGGAGATCCATGAAAATTGCTGGGATCCCCGTGTAAGGATAGAAGAATACGCCAGATACAATACCCAGGTTCAGGTTGTTTGTACCATCCCTGTTATGTTCAGCTATTGGGCTCAGCCAGCCGACGGATTGGACGTTTCGAGATTTTTGAATGACCATATTGCAGAAATTGTACATCAATATCCCAAAAACTATATAGGTCTGGGCACACTGCCTATGCAGGACATAGACCTCGCTATTAAAGAACTTGAGCGGGTAAAGACCGAATGCAAATTCCCCGGTATCCAGATAGGTAGCAATATCAACAACAAGAATCTGGGTGATGAAGAATTGTTTCCCATATTCGAGGCTTGTGAAAGACTGGATATGGCCATCCTGGTGCATCCGTGGGAAATGATGGGTCAGCAGGACATGACCAAATACTGGCTCCCCTGGCTGGTGGGTATGCCCGCTGAAACCGCCCGGGCCATTGCGTCACTCATTTTTAGCGGCGTTATGGAAAAGCTCCCCAAACTCCGGTTTTGTTTTGCACATGCCGGTGGAAGCTTTATCCCCACCATTGGACGCCTGGAACATGGTTTCAACTGTCGTCCTGATCTGGTGGCCATTGATAACCCGATCAATCCAAGGGAATATCTGGGAAAATTCTGGGTAGACAGTGCAACCCATGATCCTGAACTCCTTGAATATATCCTTAAAAAAGTAGGCAGTAAAAAGATATGTTTGGGCACGGACTACCCATTCCCTCTGGGAGATCTGGAGATTGGTACATTTATTGAACAGATGAAACTGGAGCCTGCCGTTGTGGAAGATATGTTCTATCAATCAACCCTCGACTGGCTGAAACTGGACAAAAAACAATTTTCAATATGAAAAAATATATTTTCGCTTTAGGATTAGTCTTTGTTGGTTTTCTTTCATGTAAAACAACTAAGTTCGTAACGCCGGTGGCCAGCGAAAACAGCGATTCCAATAATGTAACCTGTGTTCCGATTGTAAAAGATACTGCAGGGATTTATCTCACCAGCGACTCCTTTCTATTGGTAAATGCGATCTTAACCGGTAAGTGTCTTGAAATAGAAGTGGAATACACTGGTGGTTGCGGTGGGGATGAATGGACATTGGGATGGAGAGGGATATTGTTGAAATCTCTTCCGCCAAAAGCAAATATTTATCTGCATTTAAAAAATAATGATCCCTGCCGCGAAACAGTACGTAAAAAAGTTTCCTTCGATATCAGCTCCATTTATAACGGTGAAGTGAATCTTCTGCTGAAAGATTTCAGAGGTGTACTTGTATATAAGCCTTAAAACTATTTGAGGATAAAATTGATAGGGAGTGTAAAAATTACACTTACGTTTCTGCCACCCATCTTGCCTGGTGTCCAGTCTGGCATTTTAGAAGCGACCCTTTTTGCCTCTTCATCACAACCTCCACCAATTCCCCGCAGTACCTTAATATCTTTAATGTCTCCCGTTTTATCCACCGTAAAGCGTATCCAAACTTTACCAGTGATCCCCATTTCTTTTGCCATTTCCGGATACTCAATATTTTTTTGAAGATAGTTCTGTAGTTCGGTTTCACCGCCTGGAAACTCTGGCATTACCTCAGCAAAAGTATATACATCGTCTTCATTGGTAATATAGGGCTCATTACTAGTCTCCACCCCAATCACCTCGTTCTCATAACCTTGTTGAGTCATTACCAGCTCTTCCACAACTTCATCATCTTCGGCAGTAATGATAGGTGGTATAAAATGAATTTGTTTTACCACTGGTGGCGTCGGAGGCATGGTGTCTTTTTCATTGGTGTCGCTGTAAGCTATTTCCTGAACAGGTGATTGCATTTTTTGTGCATTATCCAAAAACACCTGTAAAGTCTGTAATGCCATTATTTCATGACCAGTGTTTTTATTTCCACAGGCGAAGAGTATAACACTCAACGAAAAAAGGAGGATGGAGATATATTTCATACGGCCCGGTTTTTCTCTACCGAAGTTAAACATTTTTCCCAACCTTTTGTCTCATTTTTTTATAAAAAAACAAGCCCCAAATGATGGTGGCGATGATCACCCCTGCTATATTGGCTGCTGCATCATACACATCAAAACTCCGGTTGCGAAAGAATGCCTCCTGGCAAAACTCCATGAGCCACCCATAAAAGACGGAAAAAATAAACGAAATAAGGATAGAGTATTTTCTTAAAAGGGGAAATGTGGATTGGAGCAACAATCCACGCAACAGACTTATTTGCAGTAACGCAGATATGCAGGCATGAATAAGCTTGTCAAAATCAAAAAAGGGTGATGGGGGCAGTTGATCCCCTGGGGTAGCACTGGCAATAAATATGAGAAGAATACAAAGTATTCCCCATATATTATGTTTCCAAAACATGAAATTTTAGCCTCAGGCTCCTACTAAGGACGAATAGGAAGTGGCATCCAGCATTTGTTCAAGCTCAGCAGGATTTGTGATCCTTACTTTTACCATCCAGCCTTCACCATATGGATCGTGATTTACCAGTTCTGGATTCGACTCGAGTTTTGAATTTACCTCCAGAATTTCGGCTCCACAGGGTAAAAAGAGATCAGAAACCGTTTTCACCGCTTCTACAGTACCAAACACCGCTTCTTTCGAAAGTGTTTCACCTACCGTTTCAATTTCCACAAATACAATATCTCCCAATTCGCTTTGGGCAAAATCTGTGATTCCAATAAAAGCAATATCACCTTCTACACGAAGCCATTCGTGGTCATTAGAATACTTGAGTTCTGCAGGGATCTTCATAAAGCCAACGTCTTTAAATTAAGGGCGGTCAAACCTACAAAAAAAAATCAAAATTGATTTAGCCTAAAAGACTTTTTATCCAATCCGATTATTGGGAGAGTGTGAACCTAATGCTCAAACCCGCGTTGGTATTGGCCGTTGGGAATTGGTTGGCCACAAATGGGTTGTTAATAATCTGATCCACGAATAACCTTACCATGATAGAAGTATTGATCTGATACTCGGCAAAAGCTTTGATATTGATCGCTCTTTGGCCTGCAGTTACCTGCTCAATCTCCGTGTCTATCTTCCTGATAACAGTTGAATTATCACGAAGACCAAAGTCGAATCTCAGGTTGAGATTACTTTTGATCTCCTTGCCACCGATCTTAAATGGAAGTTTTACATTCTTTATGGTATAGCCTGCACCAACCACCACTTCAAATGTATTACTTTCCGTTACCTGGCTATTTGGAAAATTAAGCGCCACATTCCTGGATGATTTTATCTCCACACTTGCCTGTACCGTATTATTAAAGGTAAGATCTACTTTGATCAGCGGATTATAAGCTTCCATTAATGTTACACTGGTCATAAAATACCGGCTTATATAATTTCCGTTATCATCCAGAATACTATGCGCAAATTGATTATCCTTAAATGTTTGAGGATTCTGAGTATTGTATACATAGTTCGACTGGAATCCTGCAATTCCCATGGTTGACTGGTAAGCATGCGTAAGCACAATGTTCTTAAAGATTTTTTTGAACGCAGGAATATCTTTTAAGCCATCAAACTGAATTCTCCAGTTTGGAATAGGAATCTGAGGGAATGCATCAAAACTCATATCCGTTACATCTCTTCCCTGATAAGCAGCTAAGAATGAGTAGAACAATACATCCTGCTGGCGATCGCCATAACCTACCTGATAGATTGCATTCGGATTATAATTTGCATTCGGATTTAATTGAGCAATTCTTCCGGAAAGGATGGCCCTGTTTGTCAGCAGTCGATTAAACAGATCGGAATTAACATTCTGAACATGCCCTTCAGCATCAAGACTTATCATTCCCTGGAATGATGTGCCCATCATATTGGAGGAAATATTAAAGTTCCCCATCGTCATTGGGTTTTGAGCCACAAATTCACCATTGCCAAAATTGGCACTCGGTACAAAACGATAGTTGGCCTGATAATTTTCCGCATACGTTCTGGTACCCGTGATGGTTACCCTGAATCCTTTGAAAGGCTCATAGGTAGCATTGTAAGTTAGATTTTCGTTATGGGTTCTGTTAAACAAAATGTTCATTGAGCTGTCTCTTACCAACCATTTATCCTGTACAATTTTATTGAACAGATCTACATCACCGTACTGACGTCCGAAGATAAAATCAGGACCTACACCCGACTGGTAAAAATCCAACCCAAACATAGAAGTTCCGGCTTTGTATCCTGGTAAGATCGTTCCATTGGTTTCCGTATAACTCACGGAGAGATTCTTCAATCCGAAAATAATTTTACCGATCGTTTTGGGGATCACCGTCCATTGGAATTTCTTTCGTTCCCTTTTACCCGTGATAAAAATATCAGCTCCTTTCACATCTTCTTCCGATATGAAACGAACTTTGTCTTCATCGATGATCTCTGTTTTCCCTTTTACTTCATGACCATCTGGCGCCATTACTTTTACCACAATGATCTCCGTTTTTAGCTTATGCTTGATGATTTTCTTCTTACCCGTTTTAAAGCTGATCTTTTTATCAGAGCTCCATTTTACCGTCTTGAATTTTTTCGTATCCGAAGTATCCGGTTTACCGGTTTCCTTTTTAGGTTCCTTCCAGATCTCTTTAATACCCGGTATCTTATTCCATAAATTGGAGAGATTCAATTGAGCATTTACTTTAAAGGTGGTTGAGTTCTGAGCCACATTACCAAAGCGCCCCTGCGTGAACTCTCCATTACCTAGTGGAGATCTTTGCATGGTACCCGAGGTCCATTTATAGTTTCCACTGTAACCCACGGATGCGGAGATCCATTCTGTGATGGGGAACTTGCTGAACGGGATCTGATAATTCACATCAAAGTTATGGGTATACATGGTGTTTCTTCCGAAGAATTCTACCTGCGGTCTGATGGAATTATCCAGAATCATTTCTGGTTCATCGATCCGTGAATTATTGGTAGCATTAAACGTAAAGGTGACAGATTTAAACGGACTATACTGGAAATCGTAGGTCCTAACCCAGATAAAATTCTTTTTAAAAGATGGAAGGATCAGCAGATCGTACGCAGTGGTATTTCTTAACAGAAATTCATTTTCATCCCTTTGTATATTCGCTCTGGCGGCCAATCGTTTTGGCATCAGCGTAAAGTTAAAATCCTTGAGCCACTTAAGCCATTTACTCTTCATCTTCGATTTTTTGAATGGCTCCCAATATTTTACGGTTGGTGCAAATGTATATCCAAGTGAACCCCGATGTTGAGTGGTATTGTTTCTTACCGTCTTAATATCCCTGTATGTATCTTCGGTATAGGAATAAGAAATATCCCAGTTCTCAATATCCCATAAATGCATTTTCTTACTTCCGTTGGTACGGTTTTTTCGCATGTTGGTAATATTAAAGCTGGTTCGGGTTATGACCGTTTGTACCAACTGTCGAAGCGAATCTTTTTGAAAATCCGTCGACAAATTATCCAATGACCTCGTAAATTTCACATCAGGATCCAATGGATTAAACTGTGGATTCGCAATAGAAGTTGAATAACTGAAGAATACAGGAATGGTTACCCCCGCTTTCGGTCCAAAGAATTTTCCAAATTCAAATTGGGTAGTAATATCAAATGTGGTCGTATTCTGACGTGCTCTTTGCTGTGGTTTCTGATCAATATTCCCAAATCCAAAACTTGTATACGAAGCAGACGCTGTGATCTGACCAAAGTCTGCCAGGTCTAATTGGGTTCTCACTTTAGCGGCCCATCCACCCTGTTCATAATAATCAGTCACCCTTAATTCGTTCACCCAGATCTGTGCCGTCTTGGGCAACGCATCGTCAACCTTCGTTCCGTTTGCACCGTTTTGCCATGGATTGTTTTTTTCATGGGGATTCCTTACACCAATCATGATGCTTCGGACATTTGCAATGTTTGGGTTTCCAACCACACGGACTCGCTGTCCATTTGAAAGCAATTTTTCATAGATGAGATTTACCGGATAACCGGCGGCGTTCCGTTCGAGTTTAACTTCCGGCAGATCTTCCAATATAATATTGATCTCGTTGATCGCCGGCCATACATTCTTCCTGTAATTTTCATCTTCAGATGGGTTCGCCGGATTAGTTGGTTGAATCGCCGGATCGGAAAAAGTTAACGGAACTTCGATCTCATAATAATTTTCTGTAGCATCCATTCCGAGACGAACAAAAACAGAAAGGTCATTGCTATCAATAGGAATCTGCTGAACCTCTTCAGCATGTACCCACATCTTTAAATGTTTGTAAGATCGGAAGTCGTATTCTGTATTTTTATACACCGCCTTCGATTCACCATCCTGTAAATTGGTAACATTTAATACCAACGATTGCTCGTTAAGTTGTGTTAGTTGAGGATTGGCAGGATCTACCTCTCTCGAAATATTCGGAGGCATTGCATATCTGAAAGGATTTTTACCTGTGTTCTCTTCGATATTGACGGTAGTTGCATTAAAGTCGGC
>JANWKQ010000074.1 GCA_025451295.1 Flavobacteriales bacterium
ACCAAATACAGGAGTTAAAGTAACATCACGATTTGCACCTCCACCACCAAATACAATGTTGGCATTAGTGATCACGGCAGGATTTGAAGAAGTTCCGGAAATGGTAATTATTCCAGGAGCCTGCTGATTGTCTGCAATAGTGAAAGGAATATTAATGGGTGCAGTATTCGGGCAAACAAAAGTATCCACCGGTGGATTCACAATATAAGGTGGTGTATTGATGATGATACCATTTGCACGTATCGAAAAATTATAAGGATTGGGAGGAGTACAGGAAGAAAAATCATCGGAATTCGGAATGTTGATAGTTCCATTGACTAATCCAGGTACGCCAGGTGCAAATTGCACATCGAAGGTGAGAAATCCACCCGCAGGGATCACATTACTGGATGGCTGACTTACAACAGAAAATCCAGCGCCGGTTGTGGTTACATAAGGAGTTCCGGTTAATGTTAAAGGTGATTCACCAATATTGTAAATAGAAAAAGTATGTATGGATGAAAAACCAACACCTACATTTCCATAGTCGGATCCATCGGCTACAATAGGTGTAATATCATTGTCATTAATGACAATCGCGTTACCTTGCACTTGAGGAATAGCAACACTCACAATTTTGATATCATCTATTGCCCATCCGCGATCAATAGCAGCCTCATCAGAATGAAAAGTATACCGGAGCTGAAAGTTGGGGACATTGTCGAAAGCAGAAATATTGGCCAATACCCTGGTCCAGGTAGTTTTTGGATTAAACCAGGCTGGTCTTAACAAGGGATAATAAGGGGTGGATGATGGATTTTGAGACATGTTCCCATCGTATGCGATACACATTTGTGCTGCTGTGATCTGGGTCCAGGTAACACCACCATTGGTTGACCATTCTACATAACCACCATCCCAATTGTTGGTTTCGGAACGCATTTGCATCCAGAATTCAAGCCGACAATTATCGTATCCGGTTAGATTAATAGTAGGAGAAACCAATTGGTAGAGAATATAACTACCAGCGCCTGCTGCAACATAGAAAGCGTTACCGTTTACATCATAAATTCCACCACCACCACCTGTATGATCTGCGGCCGGAACAGTAGGAACGCCTGCCAGCCAGTTGTAACCGGGTAAATTGGCTGGATAGATCTTACCAGTATTGGTCCACGCACCTAAGGTGTTACAGTTGTTAAAGTAAACGGTGGTTTGCGAATATAACAGACCCTTCGCCAGAATAAACAGCGTAAGCAAAAAGGAAATATGCCTGAAAATGGCCTTCATAGTTAAGTCAAAGGTACAAAGTTCTTTTATAAAAGAGGTGCTTTGGGGCAGCATGGTTGCACAAGTGTGGGGATTTTGCAACAAAGAAACGAGTAGACCGGACCCTAGCGGCAGCTCCCCTGCACAGGTCGGCCGCGGCTTGTACATGGGACTATAGGGGAGGGCCGGGAAAGGCTACCCCAAAAAGGATGAAAGCATGCTAAAATAAAATCTCTATTTTTACGTAGTATATAGATATGAAAAGGATACTTATTTTCTGCGCAGCGTTGTTGATGCTGGCCTCCTGTGGTGATGAATGCTTTACCTGCCAGGGGATTAACGGCTACCCGGATGCTACCATTTGTAAAGATACTTACCAAACCACGGTAAATGATCAATCCCCTTCTTGGGCTGATTATAAATCTGAAGCCCTGAATGCAGGCTGTGTTAAGCAATAAAATTCCCATTTTTAGGTTATAAATCTTATTTTTGCAACCCAATGCAGATGCGACGCTACATACCCGCCGGATTAGGACTTCTGATCATACTTGGATTAGGCAGCTGCAGTACAAAAAAAAATACTGCCCTGGGCAGATTCTGGCATAATCTAAATACCAAATACAACGGCTATTTTAATGGCAATGATGCCATCAAAGTAGGTATGCAGGAATTGAGTAAAACCCGTAAGGACAATTATACAAAGATCATCCCCACGTTTGATTATGGCGACCGCAGTAACTGGTCGAATATGAATGCAGCATCAGACAAAGCCATCAAGAAGGCGGTGATCATGATCAAGAAACATAGCATGTTCATTAATGGAAAGCAGTATAACCGCTGGATTGATGATTGTTATATGCTGATGGGTAAAGCCAATTTCTTTAAACTGGAACATAGTCTGGGAGCCAATCAGCTCAAGCATGTAGCGGATAACAGTGAGAAACAATATACCAAGGATGAGGCAAAGATCTGGATGATAAGAACCTATAATGAAATGGGTGAATTTGCAGAAGCCGGAACGATTATACGTGGTATTGACCGGGGTGGTCTTCATAAAAAATTATTACCAGAATATTATTCGGTGATTGCTGATTATCATATTCGCCAGAAAGAATGGGAAAAAGCATTGGAGAATATCGATGAGGCGATCAGGTATTCAAAAAGTAAAAAGAGAAACGGACGACTTGAATTTATTCGTGGGCAGATTTACGAAACAATGGGCGATTCAAAAAAAGCCTATGAGTCCTATTCAAAAGTGTTGAAATTGAAACCGGAGTATGAAATGGAATTTCAGTGCAGGATCAATATGGCCCGTACTGCGGAGAACAGCAACAACGAAATGCTTCGCAAGACCTTGAAAAAGATGCTTCGCGATGGAAAAAACATTGAATATCTCGACCAGGTCTATTATGCGATCGCCATTATTGACCTAAAAGAAGATAAAACACCAGATGCGATTGTGAGCCTTAATAAATCTTTGCGAAGCAGCATCGACAATCAGAATCAACAGGCATTGTCACACCTGAAACTGGCAGAAATTTATCTGGCTGCCCGCAAGTATGAACTTGCGCAGGGTTATTATGATAGTACAGCCGTATTGTTGGCAAATGATCATCCGAAATATGATGAGGTGATCCGTTTAAAAGACAATCTTACCCTGCTGGTAAAAAATATCCGCATTGTAGAAACACAGGATAGCTTGCAAAGATTATCGAAAATGGATAGCCTTGACCTCGTAAATTACTTTACAAAATATGTGGAGGATCTGAAAACGGAAGACGAGAATAAATTAAACAATCCAAATACCAACGAACTTAACTTTGGCACCAATCAGAATCCAAATGGTAAATGGTATTTTACAAGTACCCAGAGTCTCACTTTAGGATCCGCAGAATTTAAAAAAGTCTGGGGAACCAGGAAACTGGAAGATGACTGGCGTCGATCGAATAAGGCTGCAGGATTCCTTACTGACAATGTGGAAGACACGGCCCAGAGTGATCTGCCTAATCCAAGATATGATATCAATACTTATATAAGTCAGGTTCCTAAAGGTGACTCGGCACTCCAGGCTTCAAATGAAATGATCTATCGTGCATTGTATGATCTGGGAACGATCTATAAAGAAAAGATCCTGGATTTTCCAAAAGCAGCTGAGGCTTACGAAGAATTGGAAACACGTTGTCCTAAAAATAATCCTGAATACTTTCCGATCACTTATTTTCAGTTATATACTTTGTATAAAACGATGAAAAAGGATGAACAAATGAATCGGTACAAGGAGATTATTTTAACTCAATATGCCAGCAGTGATTATGCCGCCATCATTATTGATCCGGAAGGATTTGCATTGAGAAATGAGCAGCAGGATGCGGCCTCACCAGTATATACAACCGCTTATGGATTGTATACGAGTGGTGATTATGCTGGGGCATTGGCATCTGCAAACAAAGCGATGGTGGATTTTGCCAAATCACCTTTGATGCATCGTTTTGCATTGCTGAAAGCACTTTGCACGGATAAAATTTCTGGCAGAGATTCATTCAAACTGGAATTGAAAAATGTTATCGAGAATTTTAAAGGAACAGAATCTGCTTCTACTGCACAAAGATTGTTGGATGCAATTGATGGTAAAAAAGAAGTGGTGAATACCGAAATAAATATTAAGGCCGACTTTAAATTTGAAGCCGCCGCTGAACATTTTGTAATCATCTATATTCCGGATGCCACCAAAAATGTAAACAATGCAGTGGGTAAGATGGTAGAGTTCAATGAGCTGGAATTCGAAGGAAAGGATCTCACGATCACGAATGCTATCTTACCTCAAACCGGTCAGGTGATCCTTATCCGGAAATTTACCAATTCGGCGGATGCACTGTTGTACATCGCAAAATATGAGGAGCAGACAATGGTATTAAAGATCAACCTGCAAACTCCATCGAAGATCATGGCGGTTAGCTCTGGCAATTTTGCACAGTTGATGAAGAGCCCTTCAATGGCTGATTATCAGAATTTCTATTCCAGCAGTTACAAATAAATTGAAATCGTTGGATCTATGGCAAAGACAATTACCAAAAAAGAAAAGGTGACCCCGGTAAATATTCCCAACCAGCTGAATGCCGGTACGGTGATTGATGGAAGCATCAACATTGAAGGTCATCTGCGATTGGACGGAAAGGTGAAAGGTGATATTACCTGTTCAGGTAAACTGGTCATTGGTGAAAAAGGAGAAGTGGTGGGTAACATTAATTGTTTAAGTGCAGATATCATTGGTGCTGTGCATGGAGATGTACAGGTAAAAGAAAATACGAGCTTGTTTTCGAAGTCGATGGTAAAAGGAAATATTTATACGCTCAGTATTAATATAGAACCCGGTGCTGTGTTCAACGGAAAGTGTATAATGGGTGCTCATGAAAACTAGAAGATGACTTCTAACTCCACACCGGAACAGGATCCCCAAAAACCAGATCAGAATAAAAATTTTGCAATAAAGTATGGAGGCCTTGCTTTTCAAATGCTTGCCATTATTGGTCTTGGCGTGTTTGGAGGGATAAAATTAGATGAATGGCTTAACACAGGATCAATATTTACCATAATTTTGTCACTCGTTTCAATTTTCCTGGGAATATTTGTGGCGATCAAAGATTTTATCATACCTAAAAAATAAAGATGGATAACAAGCTAAAAAATTATGTGATCTATATTTCAATCCTGACCATGATATTAATGACGGCCTATTTTTTTGTAAGAGATCAGTTAAGCGTTCAAACGGCTTATATCATCCCTGCCTATTTTCTGATCACGTTGGCTACCCATCTGATCCTTAAGGGAGCTTTTGCGAAAAACCCGGCGAACTTTGGTCAGAGTTTTATGGGTGGCCTGGCATTTAAGATGCTGGCGTCCTTTGCGTTTCTCACGATCATGTATATGAGTTTTGGAGGTATAAATATGGACTTTGTGGCCGTTTTTATGGGCGTATACCTTGTTTATACCGTGTTCGAGATTGTATATCTGAAACCACTGTCTAAGAAGAAGTAATTGGGCGGCTGCGCCGGCTATCCGCTATATCTTTTTATTACTTATCGTTGATTTTTCGTCAAGTTGAGGAGTCGTGCCATGGCACGTCTGTACAACCTCCCATAATATCACTCTATCCGCAATAAAAAGGATGCCGCTACTATCCGGGCCGCTAGGTGGCCGCCGTCAGGCAACACATCTGCGTAAATCCTTCGGTAGTAAGGTAAAGCAGCGAATATAACTTACCGAAATCTGCGAAAATCTGCGGGAGAAAAAAAGTCGCCGAAGGCGACCCCACAATCTGTTTACAACTTATTCAAAACGATTTATAAAATTCATCTCAAAAAGTAGCCACACCTATACTATTGGATAAATAAATTTCTACTTTTGTGTCGAAAAACAAGGGGATTGCAAAAAATGAAGCGTAATAAGTTGATAGCCAGATTTTTAACAGCGTTTTTTCTACTATTTTCAGGAATTCTACAAATTTCTGCGCAAAACA
>JANWKQ010000075.1 GCA_025451295.1 Flavobacteriales bacterium
GCCTGTTACCGATAACGCTAACATTAATTTCTTCATGATTCTAGCTTTTTAATAATTTATTTAACGTTAGACGAACCAGTTGCAAAAAACTTACAGCAAAAAAAATATATTTTTTTGTGGCAATAATAAAAAATAAAAATCGTTAAGAATCTTCTTGTGCTGGTTTGAATGATCAGGTTAATACCTCCTTAAAATCACTGGTTGTATGAAAGACTACTTCTGGATAATCCTGCCGGGCCGTGTTGAGCAACCATTCCGAGGGTGCCAGGAAAACAGGATTACCATCTTTATCCCAGCCAATATTATTTGCCTTACGTTTTGTAAACTCATCCAGCTTGAGTTTATCTGCACTTGTTACCCAGCAAGCTTTAAAGAATGACATCGGCTGAAACATACAGGATGCCTTATATTCGTGTTCTAAGCGATACTGGATCACATCAAATTGCAGCTCTCCAACCACACCTACTATTTTTCGGTTACCGGGTTGCAAATAAAATAACTGAGCCACGCCTTCATCTGTTAACTGTTCAATCCCTTTGTCGAGCTGTTTGCTTTTCATCGGATCTTTATTGATAAGCTCCCGAAAAATTTCAGGTGAGAAAGCAGGTATTCCTTTATAAAAAAAGTTTTCCCCCTCCGTTAGGGTATCGCCAATCTTAAAATTCCCGGCATCATATAAACCAATTACATCACCCGGATAGGCTTCATCGATCACCGATTTATCCTGTGCCATAAAGCTGGTTGGATTACTAAAACGGAGATCTTTATCCAGTCTTACATGGTGATAGAATTTATTTCTTTCAAACTCTCCGCTTACGATTCTAAGAAATGCAATGCGATCTCTATGTTTTGGATCGAGGTTGGCATGGATCTTAAAAACAAAACCTGAGAATTTGTTTTCAATCGGTTCAATATAACGAATGGTGGTATCGCGTCCCTGTGGGTTGGGTGAAATACGAATGAAAGTATCCAGCATTTCTTTTACCCCAAAATTGTTCACGGCAGATCCAAAGAAAACAGGAGCCACCTCTCCACTTAAATATTTGTTTATATCAAACGGATCATATACCCCTTCTATTAAATGAATGTCATGTCGTAAGGTAGCCGCATCGTCTTCGATGATCTCATCCAATTGTGGATCTTCCAGATTATCAAAAGAAATAATATCGTCGGATATTTTTGTTTTATTGGCCGAAAATAAATTCAGACTCTTGTCATAAATATCATACACCCCTTTGAAACGGGCTCCCATGTTGATGGGCCAGCTAAGTGGTCGTACCTTAATATCCAGTTTCGATTCAAGTTCATCGAGCAGATCAAAAGGATCCTTTCCTTCGCGGTCCATTTTATTAATGAAGATGATCACCGGTGTATCTCTCATCCGGCAAACTTCCATGAGTTTTTCGGTTTGGCTCTCTACTCCGTTTGCACAATCGATCACGAGGATCACACTGTCAACCGCTGTTAAGGTTCTATAGGTATCCTCTGCAAAATCCTTGTGACCGGGAGTATCCAGCAGGTTGATCTTGATTCCACTATATTCAAAACCCATTACAGAAGTAGCTACGGAGATTCCTCTCTGACGTTCAATCTCCATGAAGTCTGACGTAGCAGTTTTTTTGATCTTATTGCTTTTAACCGCTCCGGCAGTTTGAATGGCGCCACCAAAAAGCAGGAGTTTTTCAGTTAAGGTAGTCTTGCCCGCATCGGGGTGACTGATAATAGCAAAGGTTCGGCGTTTCTTTATTTCTTCCTGCAATGACATAAGGCGGCAAAGATAGAAAAATTGGCTGATTAAATGGCTTATGGGCAGGCCACAAGCCTATAGAATCCGCCATGCATGAATTTAACAAAAGAATATAGAGGTTCAACTAAAATATATATATCTTTAAATGGTAAAATTCCCGGTTATGAAAAAGTTCGCCTTCCTGTTATTCGGATTTCTAAGCATCTCAGCTTTTACCCAAAATTCAGAACGTTTTTCTATTGACTATGAAGATGAAGAATATCTGCAGATGACGGATGTTTGTTATTTAAATAACGGAAGCTATGTGGTGGCCATGGTAACCTCGGACGGCATGACTGGCTATAGCACGAATCTCCTTCTTTGCATGGATGAGAATAACAACATTCTTTGGCAAAAAGCAATGCGTATTTCGTTGATTGATTCGCTCAATTTACTGGGAGTTCCTTCCATTGTTTCAGATGGGATTGATATATATTCCTGTTCCCGTCATTATCCGGATGGTTCTATTTTATTGTCCAGGATCAGCTCAACCGGAAATGAGATATGGTCAAAAAAAATAGTTCCGGATACTAGCTATGGAATTTATCCGATAAAAATGAGCTTTAGCAACAATGCTATCTATATCATGGCGGATGTAAGTTCTACGGGTGATTATTTTCATGCTATTTTTAAGGTGGATGCAACCGGGACCCTGGAATGGTCAAGCAGATTAGGTTATCCGGCCAAAAAAAATCCGTTGTATGATCTGGCGGTGATGGATGACGGAAGTGTTATTGGAAGCGGAAAGGTAAATTCTGATATGCTAATTTTTGAACTTAATCCGGATGGAAGCAAAAAATGGGTGAACCGGTTTATTGAAAACGATCTTTTCTATACCCAGCTATGGAAACTGATTCCTTTCAACAACAATCAGCAAATATTAACGACAGGATTCCGTATGGATTACAACTTGATGGATTGGTATTGCTTTTATTCGATTGTTGATACAATGGGCAATATTCAATCTATGTACAGATTGGCAAACGAATACGGAAACCCGATAAAGTTCCTTGTAAACGGATCAAATGTTTCAATCACCAGCTACAACGATTCACTTTATCTTTATTATCTACTCGATCTTAATAGCCAGGGAGAACTTATCAGGGCAAGATCTAAACAGATGGATAATATGTTCATTCTGAACTTATCGATAAGTCCTGATCAAACCTATACCCTGTTACTTGAAACGGCGGACAGTTTGTTTATGAGTTATCAAAATGAAATAAGCCGGGATAATGCGGATCTTAACTCATGTCTCGATTTTACGGATGAGACACCGGTTAATATTGATCTTGATTATTCTTCAGTTGCCATATCGGATGGTAGTACATTTAGTTCCTATCCGGCCAGTATTCAATCATACTCCATCATCATGACGGATGTTAGCTTTACCAAACAGACCCTCTGTTTATCTGAAGTGGGGATCGAAATCAATGCGCAATTTGAAGTAGAGGTTTATCCAAATCCATGTGCTGATGTATTGATGATAAAGTCTGATCATCCAATCGATTTGATAGAGATTTATAGCGCTGAAGGTAAATTGATCCTGCAACAAAATTCAACATTGCCAACGCAAACATTTGATGTATCAGGATATGCCTCGGGAATCTATTTCATTAAAATCAGTTCCGGGAATTTTAGCAGCACAAAGAAGTTCATCAAACCCTAAGGTTATATTGGAAACGCCTGTGGACCCATGAAGAAGATCATTGGTATCCTTCTGCTTATTCTTGGTGTTGTATTCATTATCCCTGCCATGTGGAGTGCTATGAAAATAACCGCTGTGTTATTGAGTATTCTATACAATAATGTGTCGGTAAGGAATGTCCATGTATGGGAAGATTTAGTGGGGGCCTTGTTTACGATAGGTTGGGATATCGCATTGTTCTATTTTGGTACAAAACTCCTGAGCCGACAGGAGGTTTAAAATATTATCTTTAATGAAACGTTTCTGATCAAATGAAAAAACTGATTACCCTTGTATTTCTTGTTGGAAACCTTGTGGCCCAATCACCTAGTGGTTACATCAACTATGATTCGGTTTATACCCATCTCCCCGAATATGCCAATATACAAGGCTATGTGGATCAGCGGGTGAAGGAAATGACGGATACATTAGACATCATGTATAAGGATTATCAAAATCGTTCTGCCCATCCAAATACGGAAGTACCAGAAAGTCTCAGAACTAAAAATCTTGAAAAGGCCCGGGAGAATATCATCAATTACGAAAAATCGTTTATCGATAAAAGAAGATTGTTTCAGACATTGGCTGAGCAAAAACTAAATAATACAATCAAGCAATATACGAGTCTGTTTTGTAAGGAAAAAGGGATTCCCATGCTCTGGGATAAAAATAGCATTCATTATTGTGCCGATTGTAAGGATTATACGTTAGAACTCATTCAATATATACTTCAGAAATGAAAAAGGTATTGTCCATTTTTATTTTTATCATTTTTGTATCTGTCGGATACGGCCAGTTAAACGTAACTGGTGGCGTTGGATTCGATGATTTTCAAATTGGAATGAGTACTAAACAAATGATCAAAATATTGGGAAAGCCTTCATCTGCCTTGAATTTCGAAGAAGAAAAAAAGGACTGGCAGGATTTTGGTTACGATGTTGACAAAGAATATGTGATCCTCCTGGGGTTTGATTCTGTATACATCTTTGATAATACTCATAACAAACATTGTATCTGGAAAGTTTATGTAGATGATCACAAGGTAAAGATGTTTAACATCGCCTACCACCAATCCGATCCCGACAAGATCAAACAAATCAGGCTTAACAATAAAATTCCATTTCAGACAAAAAAACCGGAGATAGAAGTGATCCTCGGTAAAGACTGTCAGGCAGTAGAACAATCCGAATATCGGGATGATCTGTTTTATGGAAGCCAGGGGATCGGCTTAGTGATTGATGAAGATGGTTTGATCAATATATTTATCTTCGAAAAACTGGAACCCAGACAACTGGATGAAATCAATAAAAAAATGGAAGGGATCAGTCCGGCAGGAAACTAATCCACCGTTTTCCAGAAGATAGTAAGACCCGCAGTTACGGTGGCAACCAATCCAAATGGTTGAGTATATCCGGTGTTATAGATGAAATTTTCACCGATCCAATGTTCTGTTTTCAAAAATACTTTAGCAGGATATTGAAATACTTTCCCCCTGTATTTTACATAGTCTCTTGGATAATGGTCACAATGGCTGTGCAGATAGGTATAAAACACATCCATTGGTATCATGATGCTTTTATATTCTTCAAATTTATTTTGTGGTGTTCCGTTTGGAGATTTTAAACCCCAGGCCAGAAAATCAGTTCCATCCCAAAAGGTGGCTCCTCCAGTAGGATCGGGTTTACCTAAAAGTACATCGATCAACGCAGCTCTTGTATTATTGGAACCCTCATCACTGGCTGTACATTTCATTTCCTTTTTCAAACTAACAGGAACCGAAGAATAGCCTGACATCAGCAGATTATACATATCATTTCCTAATTCATTGGCCCTGTTATGTACGGTATGTGCAATGTATAATACCTCCATCTTGTTTCCATCCACACTTTCATGACGAATAATATTACAGGCCACTTTAAACTGATAATGGCTAACACCTAAGTCATGTCTTAATGTAAAATGATCTTTTGAAGCCTTTGTGGTATCAACGCCTGTTGCAAGATATACCTTATCATCGCTAATACTATCTGTTCCCAGATACTTTCCATTCACATCATAATAATCACCAGGATCAGCATTTACAATCGCCGAACCAATGATCAAAAAACTAAATAATAAGAGGTAATTTTTGCTACTTCGCATCAATATGGGGTTTTGATGTATTCTCAAAGTTAATAAAATCCGGCTCCTTACGAAATTTTTTGCTTGTTAAATTTTTCTTATCGTAAAATATTCACGAAAAAATAACAAGCCAATAAATCTAAATCGGTTGAATTTACAGGGGTTTTAATTAAAATTGAATTAATAATGAATTTGCAGGATTGGGGTAGCTAATTCAGGATAAATTAATTGAATTTGATCTCGTGGCTTACCTCCGCGAATTTTTTGAACATCATCAATACTCCGCATTGTTCTTCAACGGAGATCTTTACTGCCCGGCGGATTTTTTCTTCATCAAGATCCTTTCCGCTAAAATGATAGATGATATGTACCTGGGTATAGGTCTGTGGTTTTTCTGCGCTTAATTCACCTGATACCTGTATCTGAAGTGTTTTGAATTTGGTTCTCATTTCTTTCAGAATGGTAGCCACATCCATGGCAGTGCAGCCGGCCAATGAAGCCAGCATCAAAGGTTTGGGGCACAATCCTTTATTTTCATCAACCCCATCCAGCACAATCAAATGTTCATCTACTCCAATATTAAAAGAGAGATCATTTTTCCATTCTAATTCAACCTGGTGTTTTTTCATCCTTATTCTTTTGATTCCACAGGTTTATTATAATGGGTCCATGAACTAAAACCATTTTTTAGTTCGTACAATTCTTTAAATCCATGATTGGCCATATAGCTGCATGACTCTGCACTTCTTCCGCCTGATTGACAATAAACAAACGTTGGTTTTAACTTGTCCAGTTTTTCGATATCGGCTGTAAAATTATTTCCCTGATAGTTAATGTTCACCGATCCTTCAATATGCCCCTTGTCATATTCTTCTGGTGTACGTACATCCACGATCTGACCATTCGGTGTGGATGATAGTTTTAATTCAAACTCATTCACATTTAATAGCTTACTGGGACTTACCGGTATGGAGTCGTTTTTTTGGGTCACCGGCAATTCTTTCTTAGCACTTGTGCCGCAGCCAAATAAGATTATAAGGCAGCCAGCCACAAGGAAAAGGTTTGACATTCGTCGCATTAAGTGTCAGGTGTATTAAGCCGCAAAGGTAGGCATAATGATCAAAATTCCAGTAAAAAGGGCAATAACTACAAGGCAATAGCCACATTATGCAAGTTTTTGGGGGCTCGACCGATCTGTTGGGCCCAATGCCCCGGTGGTCCACTCTATCTTTTCGTTGTCCGTTGTCGGATGACCGTTGTCCGCAATGCTCGTTAGAAAGAACTGGCATCGAACAACGGACATCCTGCAACGGCAAAAGGATGCCGCTTCGCCCGTTAGCCCAACCACATGCGAATGGTTCCATTATCTTTGCAAAAAAATCAACACATGAAAATTGCAATTATCGGAGCTGGAAACATTGGAACCGCATTGGCCGAAGGTTTTTCCGCCATCGAAAAAAAAGAGAATATCATACTAACCCGTCGTAATATTCAACACCTTGATGAATACCGCAGCAAAGGATTTCAGTCGACCGATTCAAATAAAGATGCCATAAAAAATGCCGATCTTGTTTTATTAGCCGTGTTACCTCAACAGATCAACGAAGTATTAAAAGAAATGGCACCGGTGGTTGATACCAAAAAATCGACAATGATCTCTTGTGTCGCTGGCATCACGATCCAAAACATTAAAGATGTGTTGGGGAAAGATACCAGGGTGGTAAGGGCCATGCCGAATACTGCTTTATCATTGCAACAATCGATGACCTGCATTGCTTTTGGTGATAAAACAACGGAGCTTCCGGATGAGCATAAAAAATTCATTCTTGAATTATTTAATCAGGTTGGCACAACTTTGGTTATCAAAGAAGAAATGATGACAGCCGCTACTGCTTTATGTGCCTGTGGGATCGCATTTTTTATGCGGGCCATTCGTTCAGCCTCACAAGGTGGTATTGAAATGGGATTCCATGCGGATGAAGCCCTGCAATTGGCTGTTCAGACGGCTAAAGGTGCCGCATTATTACTGCAGAAAGAAGAGGCCCATCCGGAAAAAGAGATCGACCGGGTTACTTCTCCCAAAGGTTGTACCATTGCCGGATTGAACGAAATGGAACATAACGGATACAGTTCAGCAATGATAAAAGGTTTACTAACATCTTTTAATAAGGCAAACGAATTATACAAAAACTGATTTTTAATCGTTAATTTTATTCTCTAAACGATGCGAAAAATGAAAAAGAAATTTCTGGGTATTCTATTACTTCTTATTCCTGTTGCGGCGATTTGCCAAAACAACAAGCTGGTTTTAAAAGGACATACTGGTTTAGTAACCGGCTCATGCTTCAGTCCTGATGGAAAGTGGATCGGATCTGCCGGTGATGATGACAATACCGCTAAGATCTGGGATGCAAAAACAGGTAGCGAAATTAAATCATTCGCCTTTTCAGACTCTCCTATCTCCTGCACATTCACACCCGACGGAAAACTCTTTATTACCTCCAGTAACAATGGTGTGATTTCTATGTTTGAAACCACCAAATGGAAATTGGAAAAAGAATTTACAATTCCCAGTGGTCGTCAGGCATGGCATGTAGAAGTATCACCCGATGGAAAAACAGTGGCCATCGCATGCTGGGATAACAATGTATATCTGCTCGAGATTGCTACACTTAAACTTTCAAAATTAGAAGGACATACCAATGTAGTTTGCTGGGCTTCCTATAGTCCGAACGGACAATACCTGGTTTCAGCTTCAGATGATCTAACTGTTATTCTCTGGGACGTAAAAGAAATGAAACAAAAACAGGTGTATAACGGACATAGCAGTGCTACCAGCGTGGTTCGCTGGACAACCGACGGAACCCGTCTCATCAGTGGTGGTGACGATCATCATGTATTTGTCTGGGAAACTGGTTTGGCGAGTGGTGCCGTTACCGGCAGCATGATCAAAGATATTCCGGTATTTGATATTGTACGAGCCATTGCATGTAGTCCGAATGGAAAATATTTTGCGGTTGGGGGTGCTACTACAGATGGAAATATTTATGTTTTCAGTACAAGCACATTCGAACAGGTTGCGGTTCTCAAATACCACGACTCATTTGTAAACGACATTAATTTCAATGCTACCGGAACACATCTGGTAAGTGGAAGTTCGGATAATGATGTGGTGGTATGGGATCTGTCGGCCTATGGCCTCAAGTAGATCACTTGATCTTTCCAAAATTCATCAGCAGGGCAAAACCTACATTTCCAAATAAAGTGGGTCCTTCATCGCTAAATGAGCTAATGGAAGCATCCCCTTTCAAATTGGTTTCTTTAAGGCTGAATTGGTGGGTACTAAAGCTGATACCCAATACAAGTCCTACCGCAATCTTTCTGTTTTGTGTACAGTAATAATAAAAGCTCTGATTGGTCTGTGCTGCAAAACCCCAGTCAACCCATTTATTACGTCCAACATCGGCTGCACCTTTAGGTGGAAGTTCCAAATTGGTATATTGAACATAACTAAAGCCCGCAAAAATCGAAGGGATATAGGCAAAACGTTCACCCATTTTTATTTCATAACTCATTTGTA
>JANWKQ010000076.1 GCA_025451295.1 Flavobacteriales bacterium
GAACTGCTTCTACCGTAAATAAATCTGATTTTATTCTTTGTATTTTAAAAAGCCGTCCTGCTGTTGCTGCCAATGCTTATTATAATGGTTGGGACAAATCAGGAACTACCTCATCAAGTGGTGTAAGTATTCATCATCCTGCAGGCGACATCAAAAAAATCTCTACCTATAATGCTAATTTGGTTAGTTCCACTTGGGACGGAACACCTGGTTCGCACTGGAGAGTAACATGGGTTGCTACTGCAAACGGACATGGAGTTACCGAAGGAGGTTCATCAGGATCTCCGATTTTTAATAGTGCCGGTTTGATCATTGGTGATTTGAGCGGAGGTGGTTCTTTTTGTGCTACACCAAGCTCTCCTGACCTCTACGGAAAATTTTCTTATAGCTGGAGTTCCTGTGGATCAACAGATCAATTGAAATTACAGCCTTGGCTGGATAGAGCCGCCACCGGTGCAACAACACAAACCGGTTTGGACAATAGCTGTTCTGCAGCCAGTGTTCCTGTTGCTGATTTTACCGCCAATAGTATTTATCCGCTGGTAAGTACTGAAGTAGTAACGATTACTGATGCCTCTACCAATTCTCCTTTTGCATGGACGTATGTAATTACAGGTCCTGGAACTGTTACTTTTCAGGGAGGAACCACTGCATTTTCACAAAATCCACAAATGACATTTTCAGCTGCGGGTAACTATTCAGTAGTCCTTACAACCGCCAATATTGCCGGTTATGGTCTCAAAACAAAAAACAGTTATATTCATGTAGGAAACATTGGCATTGAAAATGTAGAGGAAAATCCGATCGTTATTTATCCCGTTCCTGCAAAAGATGTATTGTATGTAAACCTCGGAAATAATGTATGGGATGTGGATAAGACCACTATCACCATCATGGATCTCACCGGAAAATATGTATTGGTTGAAAGAATGGCCACTTCCAATGCCAATACTTTATCAGTACCTATTCCGGAAAATATTGCTTCAGGGTTCTATATGGTACAGATAACCGATGGAAAAAATACCAAAACTGAAAAACTGGAGATTTATAAATAAAACATTCCTGATTTTAAACATGAAGAGACCGGTTATTCCCGGTCTTTTTTTATGATCTCTTTTGAAAGAAACTCATAGACCTCCTGAGCAGATTTATTGGAAGCCAGCAGATCCACATGCTTTTTTATTAACTCCAGATCTTGTCGTTTTGCCGGACCTGTTTGCAGGTCAAACGGATCATGCTGATCGAGTCTGGCGGCCGTCTGGCGGATCAATGGAACCAGAAGGGAGAAAGGTAGTTTTTGTTTGGTCAATAATTCATAGGCAATCGAAAACAAATAATTGCTGAAGTTATTTGCAAAGATGGCAGCTACATGTAACTGAACCCGTTGTGATGAATTGAGATATTCTACCTGACCGCTCAATTCTTTCCCTAACGCAAACAATTGTTCGGTAAAAATATCATTGCCTGCTTCAATGCAGATAGGTACATTCTTCCAATCAACCAATTCGTTTTTCTTAAAAGATTGAACAGGATAAAATACACCGATATTGTGAGCAATATTCTGTAACATTTTCATCTCCAGGCTTCCGGAAGTATGGACAACAGATACTAAGTTGGATGGAAGTTGGCCAATCACTTCCTTCAACGCATCATCCTTTACTGAAATTATAAGGAGGTCTACACCCAGATTGAGGTTTGAAAGATCGGTACAAACTTCTGCATCTACTTCCTTTGCCAAAGAAGTTGAATTGATCAGATGTCCGCTCCACACTTGTACTATCCTTAATTTTTTTTTGTGTAATTCCCTGGCAAGATGGGAAGCCACATTACCGGCTCCAATAAAGCTAATCGTTTGTATGGAGGAATTACCCATTGCTCTTTTTGGTTAAGCGACGAACCACCGCAAATAAAGTTCCGAATACCATAAGAAAACAACCCATCCATAGGATATTGATGCCAGGAAATATGATGGCCTGCATAATGATAAAATTATTGGATTGATCATCCTTGATCTCCCTCATGGCCACCTCTATATCCTTTTCGTTGATCTTTTCAATCTCCATTTCTATTCCAAATTTTTGGGAAACACCTTTTTCTGTATTCACACGGTTATCCTTCACGTCATAGATCGGCCGGATGGTATCTACATCTCCTTTAAAGTTTCGTACGACAAAACTTCCCCGTAAAGTAACCGTTAACGGATCTGCACCATTTACCTTATCTATTGAAGATAATGCCTCGAGTCCTTCAAAAACAATATAAAAACTAGTTCCAAAAATGGTATCATTTTTTTCGAGTGTAAAATGCTGGGTTTCTTTTTCAACCTGCATTTGCATTTCGGTTTTACTGGATTTTCGCTTTACTTTAGCCAGGTCTACATAAGTAACATGCGTAAAAATATCCTTGGTTAAATAATGTTTGGTGGAAGGTTCGGGAACATTACCCATCCGATCGTTGGTAATGAGTTTCGGAAACAGTGTAAACGCTTTTTTAAGTGACCCATCCTTTTGTTTTTCGAGATAATCGATCTGGTAATAAGCAATATGGCCTTTTAAGGTATCATTTACAAAGGTGAGATAATAAGGCCCCATTTGAACTGTATCGTGCTGATGTAGCATGATGTTTTCATTGTTTTTGAATTCTGCGTTCAACATCTGAAGATTGATCCCGTTGGTGTTTTCTGAAATGATCTTTTTATGTCCGGCAGAAATAACCGCGCCGAGAATAATCATCCCAAATCCGATATGGGCTAAGGATGGTCCGATGAGTTTCCATTTCTTTTTTACAAACTGGATAATATAATCTACATTGCCGAGGATCCCGAACATACTGGTAAATACAATGGATATATATAACGGATCTCTGAATTCGGGGAAAATAATAATCCCCGTGATCACGAGAACAATCGCTGCTATAAAGGATCTGGAAATATTTCTCCAGAATTTTTTAGCTCCTTCCTGTTTGTACAAAAGAAACTGAACAGATGCCATGAGAAGGGTTATGAATAAAACAAATACACCCTGAATGAGATTGTATTCGCTGATTTTGGTGGGTGCATATTTTGATCCGAATATTTTGTTCACCACTGGCATAGATGTTTCATAGGTAAGATGTACAGCCGTAGCATTGATTAAAAGGGCTCCGATAAATAACCAGAATTCGCGGCTAAAGATGGGATCATCTTTTTTATCCTTTGGGAAATAATTTGGATCGTTTCTCCCAACAAATATTGGCTTTACCAGGAAGAAAACAGCCGCAAGGAGCATTAAATAGATGGTAATATTAAACAGGATCCCCAGCGCCAGTACTCCAAGCAGTATAGCAACAAAGTTGATCCGGTGAGATATTTTATGAAGACCTAAAAATGAAGGTAAGGCCATAAAGAAAAAAAGATATACCAGCAACTGACCGGTCATCCCCAAATCTGTAAATGAATGAACGGAGGCTTCACCTAAAACCCCGCTTCTCGTTAGAAAAGTAGAATACAAAACCAGTAAAAAACTGGTTAACGAAAAAACAATGGCCGCCTTGAGATTGATCCCTTTATTTTTTGGCACCAACATTAAATGTCCTGCTCCCAACAAGGTAAGCCAGGGAACCAGGGATGAATTTTCTACAGGATCCCATGCCCAAAAACCACCAAAATTTAATGCTTCGTAAGCCCATGCCCCCCCCATAAGTACGCCACCTCCTAAAACGGCGATCCCAATAAAAGCCCATGGGATGGCAGGTTTAGTCCATTCACTTAATTTGCCTGACCATAATCCGGCCACTGCAAATAAATAAGGCACAAGGGTTAGTGCAAATCCTAAAAACAAGGTAGGTGGATGGATCGTCATCCAGTAATTCTGAAGCGCCGGATTTAATCCACGTGGAGGTATAACAGTTGAATTTGAGATCTTTTCAAGATAATGATTCACCTTTACGCCATTCTCGATGGTAAAATCATGCATGATTGGAATATTGGCAAATTGAGGATTGTCTCTGAACAGAATAAAGGGATTACTTCCCAGTTTATATTCTTCAAGAAAAGGAAGATCGATTACAATACCGAGTATCATCGAGATGAGGAACATTTGCACAATGGCAAATATGGTCATCACTCTTCCCTCCCATTCTTTGGACGTGAACATGAGAACAGTGCCGATGATCACCAACCAAAATGTCCAGAGTAAAAAACTGCCCTCTTGCCCTTCCCAGAAAGCGGCAAAAATATATTTAAAAGGAAGTGTTTTGCTGGTATGCTGCCATGCATACTGATATTCGAACCGATGGTCGATCATGATATGGAACAACACCCCAATGATGGTAAATACAGCTATTCCGTGAAGAATTATAGAAACTCTGCCAAGTAATTTCCAATCCAATAAACCTTTGATGGAATTTTTTACAGAAAAAGAATAAAAGAGAAAGGCCATAAAAGCTGTGGCGAACGCCATGGAGATGGCCATATTTCCAACTTGTCCCCAGATCAGTTGTTCACCCGCATAGACCAGCTTTTCTGTTTCCATTACTTCACTTCCGTTGTCTGGGCGTCACTATATTTGGAAGGGCATTTGGTTAGAATATCTTTGGCGTGAAAACCGTCATCCTGCATTTTTCCAATCACAACGATCTGTTCTGATTTATCAAAATCCTGGGGTTTTGCTTTATGCAAAAAAACTTTTCGCTCCACACCCTCTTTATCGGTAAGATAAAAAGTAAACAAATTCGCATCAGATTGCGGATCATATAAAATATCCTTTTCACGGTTAAGCTTTCCCACCACATGATATACCTTATTCCTATGCTGATCTGATTCATTAAAATTGGCATAGGTTTCGGAACTGCTCAGTGAAAAGAAAACAAGACCGATACAGGAGGCAATAACAATAAGGATAATGATATGTGATTTTCTCATGAAATATGGCTTAATCCAAATCCTCTACAAAATTACGGTTTTTTTTAATGAGATGGGTATTTTATGATGAATCCCTTGACGGGAAAGGCTTTTCACGTGCTTCATCGTATCTTTTTATCAGGCTAAAGCCACCACCATATAATAAACCTTCAAACCGTTGGCCAAAACCAACAGCGATTGATTTGGCTCAAAATAGTTCGAAAAGGGACAAAAAAAAGACGCCTTGAAAAATCAAGACGTCTCTTGTATTTTAAAAGATCGGTTATTTTACAACCACTCTTGTATTGTACTCTTTACCATTTAAGGTGAGTTTAACATTGTATACTCCTTTTGCATAAGTAGAAGTATTAATGGTTTTGATCAATGTACCATCAACTACCCCCATATTCAAATCGTATACTTTTTTGCCCAACATATCGTAAACCGAGAGCATAGCCTCACCTGATTCCGATGCGGTAAACTGGATGTTCACATAATCAGACGTTGGATTTGGATATACCATGATGTTCAATTCAGACACCGGCTCAACACCTGTACCTGGTGTTACAAAAATGGTTGCAGGAGATCTTAAAGATGTACATACATCTGTTGGATCTACAGTCACATTCCAGTCATACGAATAGTAGAAGTTGTTAGCACCTGCAGATGAAGAAGTGATTGATACCGCTCCACCAGCCAAAGTATATGGATAACTAACACCTGTTGAGCTTCTCATTAATTGAGGAGAGTTAAATCCTAACACGGTATTATTATCAGCAGTATTGGTTCCCAACTGATACCCTGTTCCCGGAGTTAATGGGAAATTCAATGTGATCACATTGGTATCAACAGGAACGTTAATGGTAATGCTGTTAATTACGCCGCCCAGATTATCTCTTAGTTCAAAAGTACGGTTACCAGGTGTGTCAGTATATACTTTTACCGTATTCAGTGTAGAGTTTTGAGTTACATCGAATATGAGGTATCCATTTGTTCCTGTTCCATTATAGTTGGTTCCTGAATGATAAAGCTGACCAACATTGCTTGTGCTTCCTCCGTAGCTATATACTTCTTCAACATAATACGTGGTAGTATTTGTAATTACACCAGGACTATAATTGGTTCCGGTACCCAATAATGTTCCACCCGTTGGCAGATCATACCAGCTTAAGGCACTACCCACAGCAGTAACAGTTCCGACTGCCGGATAGATCACATTATCATCCGTGGTAACCGGAGGAGCATCATTTAGTAAGGTAACTACGATAGAATTGGATGGCCAAGCCTGGCACATTCCCTGAAATGAAGTGCTATAAGTACCCGCAGTGGTTACAATAATTGATTGAGTCGTTTCGGTAGTTGACCATGTATTTCCTGAGGCCTGGGTTGAAGTAAGGGTAACACTTCCACCTGGGCAGAAGGTAACCGGCCCACCAGCAGATATGCTTACTGATTCAGCAGGATCAACGGTAACAGCAACCGTTGGAGATGTAGCAGAACAGGTTGGACTTGTAGAAACGATCACGGAATAATTTCCGGTAGTACTTACATAATTAGTTTGACCAGTAGCACCATCAGACCATAGATAAGAATATCCGCCACCAACCGGAGCAGTTAACAGAACTGAATCACCGCTGCAGAAAGTAGTAGGTCCACCTGGAGTAACTGTAATACCGGAAAGTGAACATGAACCTTGGGTAAGTGTTACAAACTGGTCCGCAACTTCATTCGTCAATACTTCATTCGTACCATCAGGCCAGTTGACCACAATTGAATCAATCACGGTAGCTGAACCTAATCCAAAATGCAACTGATGACTGCTCATATTTCCATAAGCTTCACCGGCTCTTACCTCCCGGGTTTGAACACCCCATGCTCCATAAATAAATACACGGCTACCTAAAATATTTTCGTTATTGTTAACCCCACGAAGATCCATCACCAGATAATGATTTGCATTTGCGGTGCTATTGAGATACAATACATCATCAGTAGAACCGGAGGGGGTATTGTAACCACCACCATAACTAACATAAAGATCTATTCTACCATCATGATTAAGGTCACCTGAACCAAAAGATAAAATGGTTCCGGTAAGACCCATGGTAGCATTGACCATCTGAGTAAAAGTTCCGTTACCGTTGTTGCGATGAACTCTTTGTGCTCCGCTGCTGCCTGTCATGATGATGTCAATGAAACCATCATTATCAAAATCGATCATTTGTGATTCGTATGCATTGGCAGGAAATGAAACGGTAGGTTGAGCGGCATTTACACTGAAGTTACCACTACCGTTATTTAAAAATATGCGATTGGTATTTCCAGCTTCGTGACCAGTTAACAATACGTCAAAATCTCCGTCATTGTCAATGTCTCCAAAACTGCTTGTCCAGTCCTGGGTATCACTGTAAATTGAACCATGTGTAGCAGCAGTCGAAGTAAACACGTTGCTTCCGTTATTTTCAAACAGCACGTCATATCGGCGAAGGTCACCGCTTGGCTGGCCCTGACGGCAATGTGCAATGTAAAGATCCACGTCGCCATCATTGTCAAAGTCTGTAAAAACAGATCCGTAGTTTCCTGACTCATCATTTGGAGCAGAAGCTCCGGCCGTTACATCAAAGTCAATATACGGAGCATTGTTTTGTTCAGCCGGGAAAGCCCCTGCTCCATTATTTATCCAAAGTCTGCTTTCGTTTACGTCATTACACATAAAAATATCTTCCCAGCCGTCATTATTCACATCTGCAAAGTTCCCATTCTGACAAAAAATACCACCATTCGGGAGGCTGATAACCCCGCCAAGCATACCGGTTCCGGTACCATTCAACATCATAAGTTTTGCCTGACTTCCTCCATTAAAAAGAATGTCTTTATACCCGTTGTGATCCACATCAGCTGCACACATTCCCCAGCAACTTGTGCCTGTACCAAAATCACCAATGTACTGATATGTGAATGATCCACCTGATTGCTGATACTCAATCCGGATATAACGGTTGTTATCCATTTTAACGATATCGTCCAATCCATTAAGATCCACATCCACCACGCATACCGCATTTCCGCTGCGGTTGTTGGCATTACTGCCGGCAACACCAGCATCGGTATGTAAAATGGTGTTTGAGTTAGTAAACGTAATCTGGGCATTGATCATGC
>JANWKQ010000077.1 GCA_025451295.1 Flavobacteriales bacterium
CCTAAAGAAGATACCCCCCAGCATACCATTACAGAACCTTCAACCATCTACGGGATTAGTAAGTTGGCTGGTGAACGATGGTGTGAATGGTATTTTAAAAAATTCGCAGTAGATGTGAGGAGTCTTCGTTATCCGGGTCTCATCAGTTATACTGCACCTCCTGGTGGAGGAACCACTGATTATGCCGTTGATATTTTTCACCAGGCTTTAAAAAAGGGAAGTTATGAATGTTTTTTAAGTGCTGGTACTATGCTACCCATGATGTATATGCCGGATGCAATCAGAGCTACCATTGAAATTATGGAAGCGCCTGCTGAAAAAATAAAAAACCGCTCAGGTTATAATCTCGCCGCCTTTAGTTTTACACCTGCACAAATTGCACATGAGATCCGACAGCATTTGCCCGATTTCCAGGTAACTTATCATCCGGATTTTCGTCAGCAAATTGCTGATTCCTGGCCACAAAGTATTGATGATCGTCAAGCTAGGGATGACTGGGGCTGGAAGCCTCAATACAAATTAAAACAGATGGTAGAGGATATGCTTACCAATTTGAAAATAACTGTTGGAATTTGATAATTGACATTGTCAAATTAATCCAATTTCAATCCATCAAAATGACTATTTTTACTCCATGAAAGACTTTACGTTGTTCATGTTACCGTTTGGGGGGGGAAATGAAACGAGCTACCAGAAATTTGAACAATATTTAGATAAAAAGATAAAAATGGTGAATGCCGAAGCTCCAGGTAAAGGTCGGCGCATTAAAGAACCTTTGCTTCGAAATCTTTATCTTCTCTCCGATGCATATTTCGATCAGTTTAAAAATCAAATCAGCGAGCCTTATGCAGTATATGGGCATTCAATGGGTGCCTATATTGGTCATCTTATGATCCAGCGGATCATGGATGAAAAATTGCCGATGCCACAACATTTTTTTATTACGAGTAAGATCGCACCATCCAGAAACTATAATAAAAAAAGGAGTATTTATACCGACGAACAGTTTGTTCGACATTTAAGGGACCTCAAAGGTATGCCGGATGCGATCCTGGAAAATGAGGATCTGCTGAAAATATTTTTGCCCATTATTCGGACTGATTTTGATGCGCTGGATCTATACAAATACAAGGCCCATGAGCCTTATCCTGTTAATATGACCCTCTGGGGTGGAACCCATGAGGATGTGACAGACGAACAACTTACCGACTGGAAAAAGGAGACCTGTGGTGAATTTGATTTTGAAAGATGGGAAGGTCATCATTTCTGGATCTTTGATCATTTGCCGGCGCTTTGTGAACGTATCAATCAAACTTTAGAAAAGTACTAATGGGTAAAGCAATTGTATACTACATGGTTTTTACCGATGTGAATATTCCCATCGAAGAAAAATATATTCATGCTTTGCCGGAGGTATTGTCGAAAGAAATTTCGCAATATCAGAAACAGGACGACATTAATCGTTTAACTGCCGGGAAATACTTATTAAAAAAAATGTTGATCGATACAGGGTTTGATGAAAAGATCTTTTCTGCCTATCAAACAGCCGAGAATGGCAAGCCTTTTATTCCGGAGTTTCATCCGTTTAACATTACACATTCAGGCCAGGTGGTGGCCTGTGCGATTTTACTTGAGGAAGGCAATATAGGTATTGATGTAGAGAAAATACGTGATATTGATCCGGGTCGTTTCAACAAACAGTTTTCGGCTCCTGAGATGATGCAGATCTTATCTTCAAAGGATCCGAACACTACTTTTTTTGAATACTGGACCATGAAAGAGTCGGTGATGAAAGCAGATGGAAGAGGCATGAGAATTCCTTTACATAACATCAAGCTGCGAAGAAGTATTGCCACCATCGATGATGTGGATATTGATTGGAATTTATATCCGTTGGAACTTCATGGATCCGTTAAAGCACATCTTTGCTCCGATTCGAAATTGAGGGAAATCGAAGTGAAGAAATGGGACTGGAAAGAGTTGGTATAGTATTACAACACCAGGATCACTACAACCACCATGAAAAAGAGGATGGCCAGAGCACTTAGGGCAATCCCAATCGTTGTTCTGGTTTGGTTCTCAGGATTCATACTGGCTGCAGATATGACTGTTCCTACAATACCGGTAATAAACCCTATTGTACCAAACACCCAGGCAATGATTGCTGCTCCTCCGTAACTTACCCCCGTTAAAAAGCTCATTACAAATGCAAACAGCGCAAAAATGAACGCCAGTATACCCGTTACCATTTCACCAATCCCATTGCTTTGGTGTGAAGGACGGTTGTTGAGCGAATAGATGTTGTCAGTTTTAGGTCTGAAGAAATCTCCATTTCCTAATTCAATCACATCAATTTTTAAAACGGAAACTGAATAAAGGGGCCCGCTTGTATAATTGCATTTCCTGTAGGTTACGGTAGTTTCTCCGATGTTATCAATCACGGCCTCGATAATTGTTCCGTCTCTCAGTCTGATGACATCACAATCAACACGGCTTCTTTTAATTCTATCCTGAATAGTGGGAGTGGCTTTCTTTTTTGTTGAAAGATGAATATTTTTATCCTGTGAGGTGGATACTTTTGGAATTGTTTGTTCCTGTGGTTCAAAACTCACATTGGTTTCCAACTTTTCCGTTTCGGCATTAAATATTTTCACCTGATCTTCCTCTTTGACAACCGATTTTTTTCGGTTATTATTTTTCACCATATCCACATGATACCCTTTTCGGTAATGTCTTTTTTCGATGGTCATGGAGCAGGAGAATAAGCCTATAGAAATAAAAAACAGACAGGCTAAGCGAAAACAATTTTTAAAAGTGGCTAGTTTCATAAACTTGGTTTGATTTAATTCCTGGGTAAAAATACTAGATTGTTAACGTGAATGTTTCATTTGCAGTATGGGATGCAAAATATTCGGGGTTAACCCTTATGTACCTGCCCCTGAATTCTGGAGCCCGTTTTTTACTAAAGGCCTTGTCTGCTGGGGCTTTGGGCAAAAAAGATGTATTATACTGCTGGTATCGTATGTTTGGCTGTGGACTATGGGTCATAGGCATATATCATATAAACAATTGTCATTTAAGATCTCCCCCTTCGCTGGAATGATCCGCCTTACCCGCTATACATCGAATGATCTCCGATTGGGATCTTGTTGGCAAGCAGGAGTTCTTCGAGCAGTTGATGCTTTTTAGGTGAAATATTTTGGGGGAAACTAACCCTTGATATGGTATTCCCGCTTAAATAAAAAATGACATAATAGTCGGAAGGCTCGCCTCCATAAATTCTATTAAATGAAATGATCTGGTCGAAAGAGATGAGCATTTCTTTACCGAGAAATTTCCATATTGGTTGTATGCCAATCCCATCTTTAAAGATCACATAAAATTTCAGGTCGTGACTTGTTTCAAAAACAACCGTATCGGTATGCACCTTTGTATTGAGCATCTGGCCGCCACGGGTATTGGAATTCGTACTGCTTTCGATTTTTTCAGCCGGGTTCTGGTTAAGCAGAATGCAAAGATGTTTATAGATCTCAGGCAGTCGTTTTTTAAATTCCATGGGCGCCTCAAAAAAATGTTCAACGCATACTGAAAAAAATTCTGCGGAATTTGTCCCCGCATAATCTCGTAAAAAATGTTCACCACCTCTTTGCATGTTTTTAAATTCGTCCAACGCCACTAACCACCATTTTTTAAAATATTCCGAAAAGAAACGATCATAACTATCGCTAACCCTTGCATCTAAATACAAAGCATGTCCCATTTCATGCAGTCCTAAATTTATTTTATCGTTCGGGTCTTTATAACCTTCCTCAAAGGCTTCCTGCGATAGCACAATACAACCTGCCAATGGATTTACTTCTCCTTTATGATATTGACGATGCATCCGGTTATAGTATTCCTTTGGATAAACCAGGATTTTTGTGAATTTGTCAAATCCAATTGAATCCAAACCAAAAGTAAGTTGAATTGCTGAAGCTGCGATGAGCACTTTTGTGTCCTCGGTTAATACGAGTTCCTCTCTGCCAATAAATTCCTTTACACGACTAAATTCTTTCACCCTGGCAATAAATCTGGCTTGTTCAGTTGGAGCCAATGCCTGGTAATACAAAAACTTATTTTGGAGCGTGTTATGAATATGATAGAGAGAGATCATATCCGATTCACTATTTACTTTGACCCGATTTTTTTTTCGGTTAATTCTGAGCGTGATAAAAAGCATTATAGCGCCAGCCACAATGATTGCAAGAGGGCAAAGGCTGGGGAGCATTTCAGAATCCATAAGTGGTCCAATTCATGATAATGAATCCAATGTAGAAATTAAAGCACAAATGGGGGTAATTATTACGTGAATTCATATGTCCTGAACAGGAACAACTATGAAAATTGAGTGAGTAAGTTAGACTGAATTACAGGCATATGACATTCTGGCCTGAGGCCTCCGGAGCATAGATATATTGACTATGGATTTGTTAACCCATACTCCGAAAACAACCAGATAAGTGAAGCCAATGCCGCAGAGCCAAGCTGTAATTCTCTTTCGTTTACATTTTCGAATTTATCTTCGGCTGCATGGTGTACATCAAAATAACGTTGTGAATCAGGAATAAAACCCAGAAGTGCTACATCCTGATTTTTTAAACGGGAAACATCTACCCCGCTACCACCCAAAGTAAAAATATGAACCAGGTAAGGGGCAAACAAATGTTTCCATGCCAATAATTTATTCAAGCATTGTGTTTGCATGGGTTCATTTCCTTCTACCGAAAAACCACGAGGCGAAAATCCACCTCTGTCACTTTCAATAGCAATGATATGTTTTCCTTTTTCGCTTTTTGCATTGAGGGCATAGGTGTCTGCTCCCTTAGCTCCGTTTTCTTCATTCATGAACAAAACACAACGAATGGTGCGTTTTGGTTTAAATCCCATTTCCTTAAGGATATGCAATACATCGATCGATTGTACGCAGCCTGCTCCATCATCATGAGCTCCTTCGCTATTGTCCCAGCTATCCAAATGGCCACCCACTACAATGATCTCATCAGGAAATTCAGTTCCCCTGATCTCACCGATCACATTGTATGATTTTACATCAGGAAAAGTCTGACAACTCATTTTTAAATAAAAGGGAAGGTCTTTAAAATTTTCCAGATAGTCACTTAGTATGTTGGCATCATTGGTGGATAAAGCTGCTGCAGGAATTCTTGTATCCGATTTATAGATCATGACACCCGTATGTGGAAAATCATCATCACGGGTGGTTAGAGAACGGATCAAAACCGCCACGGCTCCTTTATCGGCTGCTTCGTCAGCTCCTCTTACACGGATACCTGCGCAACCACCATATGAATGAAAGGTATCAATCAGTTTCTCATCCATCATCTGGTTGATGAAAACGATCTTGCCTTTAATGAGACTTGCGTCCAATAATTTTAATTCATCCAGTGAAGCCACTTCAATTACCGGAGCGGTAAGCCCATGTTCCGAGGTAGCAACCGAGCCCCCAAGTGCACATAAATTCATGTTGATGTTTTTACCTCCGGCTATCAGATGTCCCACTTCTTTTTCACCTCTTTCCCAATGGGGCACCATGGTTTCCTGAAGCCAGGCGGTATCTGCTACCAGCTTCACCATTTCAAAAGTAAGATCCACAGCTTTGGCTGCATTTACACTTCCACTAAGTCTTGCAGGCGCATTTTTGCATAGCGTATATAGGTTAGTATATGCGCTTCCTTCTGTAAGTGCCGCATCATAGATCCTTCGGATCACAATGGAGTCATTCACCGGATTTTGTAAAAATACGGGCTGCGCCCAACAGACCACACAAACCAATATGAGGGCTGTGCAAATGCTTCTCATTCTTGAAATCATTATCTAAAAATACTATCTTTATCGAAAATTAGGAGAATTTTAAAGGTTTATGCAAACCAAAGAGCAAATTGTTAAGGATTGGCTACCCCGTTATACAGGCACAGCACTGGCTGATTTTGGCCAATATATCCTGCTTTGCAATTTTAAAAACTATCTCGAATTATTTGCCGAAAAATTCAATGCGCCAATTATCGGGCTGGATAAGCCGATGCAAACGGCTACCGCAGAAAACATTACCATCGTTAATTTTGGAATGGGATCAGCCATGGCTGCTACCATTATGGACCTGTTATCAGCCATTGAGCCTAAAGCTGCCCTGTTGTTAGGAAAATGCGGAGGCCTCAAAAAAACCAAGATCGGGGATCTTATTTTGCCCATCGCGGCTATTAGAGGTGAGGGAACCAGCAATGAGTATATGCCACCAGAGATCCCGGCACTTCCATCATTCCGCTTACAAAGTGCCATTTCGCATAGCATTAAGTTTTTTGAGAGTGATTATCGAACCGGAACGATCTATAGCACCAATCGCCGCGTTTGGGAACATGATGCAAAATTTAAACAATACCTAGTGGATACAAAAGCCATTGGAATTGATATGGAAACCGCTACCGTTTTCACCACTGGTTTTGCCAATAAGATCCCAAGAGGTGCTTTGATGCTTGTATCAGATAATCCTTTGGTTCCCGAAGGTGTAAAAACTTCCCAAAGCGATAAAAATGTAACGGCTAAATTTGTAAATTTACAGTTGGAGATTGGGATTCACGCATTGAAAGAATTGAGGGACAGTGGCGAGTCAGTTAAACATTTAATTTTCGAATAGAATGAAAAAAGTATTGAGTTTAGTGGTTGCTTTATTTCTATTTGGTATGGCGTATTCACAGGTAACCAAAACTACCAGTGATACTACACGGAAAATAACTTATGAAAGACCTGTACTCAAAAAGAAGATCATCAGGGTATCCACTACCCGTGTGAATGCAGGTACACTGGAGCCCAACAAAGAAATAAAAGCAAATCCGAATAACGACGGAAAAAAAGAAGAGGATCAGAACACTCCTCAATAATTATTTATTCATTTTCTGCAACTACAGATTCCACACCAGGAACCATACGCTTCAACAATTGTTCAATGCCCGCTTTCAATGTTAGCGTTGATGATGGACAACCACTGCAGGAACCACGAAGCACGACACTTACTGTGCCATCTTCGAAGGATTTAAAAGTGATCTCTCCACCATCCTGTTCAACAGCCGGTTTAATATATTCATCGAGTATCTCGATGATCTTGGCTTCTGCTTCGGTTGGATTAAGTGGCAACTCCGCTGTAATGGCTTTCTTTTCTTTTTTCTCTGCCGGTGGTGGCAATTCAGTTACTGCAATTTTCCCTTCATTAAAAAAGCTCAGGATAAATTCGCGGACCTCGTGCATTACATCAATCCATTCAACCACCGGGACTTTGGTAACCGTAACAAAATTATTTTTTATATAGACTGCTTTTACAAAAGGAAATTTAAAAAGCGCAGCGGCCAACGGCGATGATTTGGTTTGTGAAACATCGTTGTACTCAACACTGTTGTCGATCAACAAAGGTCGGTTCACCACATATTTCATGGTGGAAGGATTGGGTGTTGATTCGGCATACACTTGTACCGGTGGCATCTGATTACTCATAGATCTTTATTACACCACAAAATTACTTAAAAAACAAACACCGGTTTTCATAAAAGATTTTAACCCATCCTCTCAATTCTTTTTCTTCTTTTTCTTCTTCTTCAGTTTTGTAATATAGGAATCACAAAAATTTGTATGTACACCTTGGGCATCAAGGAGTTCAAAGCTTTGAGTTCGTGTATTGAATCGATAAGGGTCATTGCCGATCATATAGATATCACCTGTGCAAAGTGTGATCCAGTCTTTTATGTATTGATCCTGCCAAAAAACCGAACCTCCGGTATAACTGGCCACATTGAGGAATTGCGGATTCAAAACACCACCACCACAGGGAATGATATGTACCGGCTGATCAACGTTGGACAATAATTTATAGTCGCGAATGCAGTTCGCATTATCCGCAACCAGAATAACTCCCTTGTTATCCGGGAAAAACTGGATCCCGGAAAGGACACCTTCGATATCGTTTTCCGCTGTTTCTTTATTACCTCCTCTGGTTGCAGTTGCTTTCTTAAACAATTTGATGAGCTGATCTACGGATGAAACCCTGCCATCAACATAACCTCCGGTTTGCCCTAACGGAAGAATGCGAGGACCTGCATCATTGAACAAAACATAATAATGCCCGGGGAAAAAATTCCGTGCAGCCCATAAAGTTACCTGGCTATAATAGGGAGCCATACTCCCTGTACAATCAATCACTACCAGCAAACTATCCTGAAGGCTAAAGATGTCTAATCCTTTTAAAACCACGGTATCACTCATCTTGCTTTTTTTAATGAATCGGTTGGCTTTTGTTATGCCGTTAAGCCATGCCAGGGAGTCTTCATTCTGGTTGTATAAAGTATCGTAGACCGTTGGTTCAATATCGTCATCATCTATTTTTCTTTCACCCAACTCATATACCACTTCGAGTGAATGCAGCATACCCTTCGCTTCATCTTCTGTTTTGCAATTTGTTTGCAGTATAAGTGAATAATTAATATGTACATCATTGAGTTTGGCATCAATGGCGAACGCTGCCTGTAGCCGTGCAGCTAATAATTCATAGTAATTGGTATTCCAGAAATTTTTATCCACCGGATATTTGGTAAAGATCACCCTTACCTCTTTTACATGATAAGATTTTATTTTGGGTGGCCAGGAAACAGGTAATTGCAAAACAGAACTTGCATATCCATTGCGAAGCAGAATGGATTTTTCCTTTACATTTTTTACAAAAACAGGGACTTCTTTATAGAAAAAGATGGATTCAAATTCTTTTGAATATTCTTTGGGTTGGGACATCATGGCCGGTGAAAAGGCCACCTGACCAAAGCCGATTGCTGCAAAGAGAAAACCAAAAAGTGATAGTAAGGCAGGCTTCATTCAACTAAATAAACGTGGTACAACCAAATTTATTTTCAAAAAAATCCGTCACCAAGAGTTGAGACGGACCCAAATTTTCTATCTGTTTTTATGATTCTTGGCATTTGCTTTAAAAACACCTGTTTTGGTGGTAGCATGGTTGCCAAAGGTGGGACAATCACATCCTTTTTTTGTTCTGCAGGAGTAAGTGCCTATGAAAAGCCAGGCTCCTAAAAAGAATATGATCCAGTTTTTTTTATTCATCAAAAGTCATCTATATCCGGCAACGGTGCCAATTCGTAGGCTTTCTTTTTTGGTTTAAGGTGGTTGATGAAAATAACATTGACAAGGTCATCATCCATGGTTTGTAACGTTTTGGTGATGCCATTTGTTACAGTAGCCAACTGGTCGGTATATTTCCATTCCGGCTTATAGATCTCAAATTTACCATCCACATATTTAATATAGATCTCCTTAATATGGCCCTCTACTACTTCTACTTTGGCAGTATAGCATTTAGTGCGGCTTCCAGTGCGAATTGACAATACCACCCCATCATGCCAGCCATCTTTTACGTCGTCAGCACCTCTTACTTCGAATGCCTTGGCCCACTGGGTATAACAACTGGCTTCTTCGGTCTGGGCGCTCAACCTACTTGCACTCGCCACTAAAATCAATAAGAAGAAAAGTTTTTTCATAAAATAGATTTATATTCAAAGTTAAAATTATCGTTTGTAATTACAAATGGTATACCAATGTAAGATTATTTTTTAAGACCTATTTCTCTTAACCTTTCATTAAGATAATCACCGGCTGTAATTGGATCATAGCTGAGTGGATTTGCATCTGAGACGCAGCTATCCAGACAGTTGAGCTTCATATCAGAACGCGGGTGCAGAAAGAACGGTATCG
>JANWKQ010000078.1 GCA_025451295.1 Flavobacteriales bacterium
CACTTGAATATTCATCATAAAAATTCCGTTCGAAGGGTTTGGAAATATGGAAAGCGTTTGCAGTTCATCCTGATCTTTTATAGAGGCCCCAACGCAAGTGGTAGTGAATTTTACCAAAATAGCATCAGAGGTTCCACCTCCATGAAAATTCTGAAATCCGCCGGATGCAATTCCTACCGTATTTGTTGATGAGCCGGTGAGATAAACATTTCCTGATCCATCAGCCACCGCAGCATTGCATTCATCCACATCAGTTCCTCCAAAATAAGTGGCACATAACCTGTTTCCCTGAGCATCAAACTTTGCCAGAAAAGCATCCTGGCCTCCCCCATAGGAATTTTGAAATCCACCTGAAGCAATTGCACCGGGACTATCTGTTCTGCCCGACAAGTAGGCATTTCCGGTTATATCAGTTGAAACATAATAGCCTTTATCATCTCCGGAGCCCCCATAATAGGTGGCCCATGATCTTAATCCTGCGGAATTAAATTTTACCAGGAAGGCATCTGAACCACCACCGCCATAGGAATTTTGAAATCCGCCGGATGCAATTCCCGATGAACTCGATGTTAAACCCGTTAGAAAAACGTTTCCTGCAATATCTGTCTTAACACATAGATCACTCGAAAAAAGTGTTGACTCATCTCCGCTTCCTCCATAATAGGTTGCCCAAACCCTGGCTCCTGACGTATCAAATTTCACTAAAAAAATATCATTGCTTCCGCCTCCATAAGTATTTTGAAATCCACCGGAAGCGATGGCAGATGTACTTGTGGTTGTACCGGCGAGATATACATTGCCGGAAACATCTGTGGCAACACTATATCCTTCTTCGATACCTGTTCCACCATAATAAGTGGCCCAGATCCTGGCTCCTGAAGAATCAAATTTAACGAGGAAGGCATCTGAACCTCCGCCGAATGTATTCTGGAATCCACCTGAGGCAATTCCTGTAGTGGTCCCGCTTAGTCCGGCCAGATAGACATTCCCGAAAAGATCGGTAGCCAGACCATATCCTTTTTCTATTCCTGTACCACCATAATAAGTTCCCCAGATCCGGTTACCGGAGGAATTAAATTTTACCAGATAGGCATTCACAGTTCCCACTAACGAATTTTGAAATCCTCCGGATGCAATTCCAGAAGCACTACTTGTAAGTCCACCTAAATAAACGTTTCCGTCTGCATCAACACCAACACCCATTTTACCTCCGAAGAAAGCCATTTCATCACCAGGGCCTCCGTAATAGGTTGCCCAAACCCTGTTTCCTGCCGGATCAAATTTTACAAGAAATGCATCCACATTTCCTCCTCCGAAGCTATTTTGAAATCCACCGGAAGCCATGCCCCCCGTGCTATTTGTGATCCCGGCAATATAGATGTTTCCGGAAAGATCAGTAGCAGCCGAAAATCCGCTTTCATTTCCTGAAGATCCATAATAGGTGGACCAAACACGGCTATCCTGTGCAAAGGTGAGCCGAAAAAATACCAGACTGAATAAAACGAGCAGAATTGAAGACTTCGCTTTCATTTGGGATGTTTTTTAAGATGAATGGTTGCGAAAACAATGTACAAAAATTATGCAGATGAGCCAGCAATCAAATTCAAGCAATCTGATATCGGTTTTTTTCAAAAAGAGAAAAATAGTCAGGCGAAAAAACACAAAAGATTGAGTATCTTAAGCATAGTTCATTTGGTCTTGATTTTGTTGAGTTTAGAGTCATTAAAATGAAGTTCATAAAATGAAAAATATAGTAGCAAAAGCCAGTGTAACGATTAATTCACCAGCTTCAAGCGTATGGGAGGCCTTAACGTCTCCCGAAATGATACAGGAATATTTTTTTGGTACTCATGTCCAAAGTAGCTGGAGAGTTGGAGGCCATATCGCATTTACCGGGGTCTACGAGGGGAAAGCGTATAAGGATAAAGGAACTATATTGCGATACGAAACAGATCGTTTACTCCAGTATACCTATTGGAGTTCGATGTCAGGGATTCTGGATAGGCCAGAAAACTATGTGAATATCACTTACCTTTTGGTCGAAGAAAATGGGCAAACCCTTTTAGAGATCATCCAGGAAAATATTCCAAATGAAAGGATGAAAGAACATTCAGAAGAAAATTGGAAAAAGGTTTTATCTAATTTGAAACAATTATTGGAAAACAAAACGGTACATTCGATGGGTTTCTAGGATTTATATTGTTTCTTCACCTCATTCAAATGATTATCTTTGTACCATAATTTATTCACAATGGCTATTACAGCAGATCACTTAAAAGAACTTTTAAAGCGCCTGGATGCGTTGAGGGGGTCTCTTTGACATAGATGGCAAGCTCATCGAATTAGAAGAAGAAAACCGGATCCGCGAGAACCCAAAATTCTGGGACAATCCTAAAGAAGCGGAAAAAGTAGAAAGATCAATCAAACAGAAAGAGAAACTCATTGCAGAATTTAATGGAGTCAAATCCGCCGTGGAAGACGCCCAGGTACTCTATGATTTTTTTAAAGAAGGAGCAGCTGAAGAATCTGAACTGGAAGCTCAGTATAATCTTGGGCTGGAAAAACTGGATGCACTTGAACTCAAAAAAATGCTTCGGGGAAGAGAAGATGCATTAAATGCCGTTTTGCAAATTACTGCTGGTGCCGGAGGTACTGAAAGCTGTGATTGGGCCGGAATGCTCATGCGTATGTATAGTATGTGGGGTGAGAAAAATGGATACAAAGTAACTCAAACTGATTTTCAGGAGGGAGATGTGGCAGGTGTAAAAACCGTTACATTGAACTTCGATGGGGAATATGCTTATGGCTATCTCAAAGGAGAAAATGGTGTACATCGATTGGTGAGAATTTCTCCTTTTGATTCAAATGCAAAACGCCATACTTCTTTTGCTTCTGTATATGTTTATCCGTTAATTGATGATACTATTGACATTGAGGTAAAGGATTCTGAAATTGAATTCGAAACTTTTCGTTCGGGGGGTGCCGGCGGACAAAATGTAAACAAGGTTGAAACGGCGGTAAGACTTTATCATAAACCTACAGGTATTATTATTAAAAACCAGGAAAGCCGTTCTCAGTTGCAGAACAAAGAAAATGCGATCAAATTATTAAAGAGCCAGTTGTACGAAATTGAAATGCGCAAACGGTCGGAAGAAAGAGATGTTATCGAGGGAAATAAAAAGAAGATCGAATGGGGATCGCAGATCCGAAGTTATGTTTTACATCCGTATAAAATGGTGAAGGATGTCCGCACTGATTTTGAGACCAGTGATGCAGCCGGTGTATTGGATGGAAACATCGATGGTTTTCTGAAGGCGTTTTTAATGGAGTATAATTAATTTGGACGGCGACCACTCCAACCAGGGACGCCTCCCTGCCAGTAAACAGGCTATCGTCTCAAAAAATGTTATCTTCAATCCATGAAAAAATATTTCTTTCTTCTTCTTCTTTCGGTTGTTTTCATTGCCTGTGGAAAACCGAAACAAAAGGTAGACCTCCTTGTTTTTGGAGCAACCATTTATTCTATGGACAAAGATTCCAGTCAACATACTGTAATGGCCATTGATCAGGGAAAAATTGTGGAGATAGGTGGCAACGAACTAAAAAGAAAATATTCCGGAACCAATAGTCTGGATCTAAGCGGAAAATTTATTTATCCGGGTCTCATCGATGCACATTCTCATTTTTATGGATTAGGAAAAAGCAAGAGATCGGTTGATCTGAGAGGGGTGAACAGTGAAGATGAAATGATCCGACGTGTACAGGATTTTAATAATGTCGAAAAAAATAGTTCATCAAAAATCTCCTCTATTCAGGGACGTGGATGGGATCAGAATTTATGGGAATCAAAAAAATTCCCCACCAATAAAAAATTAAATGAACTCTATCCGGATATTCCGGTTTGTCTTACGCGGATTGACGGACATGCAGCATTGGTGAATCAAAAAGCATTGGACCTGGCTGGGATAGACGAAAAATCAACCATTAGCGGCGGTGAATATGTAAAAGAAAACGGGAAACTTACCGGTGTACTGATCGACAATGCAGTCGACCGAATTACTGCGCGATTACCTAAGCCCTCGAAGGAAGAAATGAAAAAGGAGATCCTTCTTGCACAGGATGTTTGCCTTGACTACGGGCTAACCACAGTTTGTGATGCCGGGATCGACAAAGATCTGATTGACCTCTACAACGAAATGCATAAAAGTGGAGATTTAAAGATCCGCATCTATGCCATGGCAAATCCTTCAGGCCCAACTTTGGATTGGCTCATCAAAAACGGGCCTCTTAAAACCGAAAGATTACATGTTCGATCGGTAAAATATTATATGGATGGCGCGATGGGATCCAGAGGAGCCTGTTTGCTGGAAGACTATTCTGATCAACCGGGTCATCGTGGATTTCTGGTGAATTCAAGGGATAGTTTAAGATCTTTGGCTGTACTTTTAAAAAATAAAAATCTTCAGTTAAATGTTCATTGCATTGGAGATTCCGCCAACCGGGTCACATTAAAGATCATGGCTGAAGTTTTGGGCAATGACTCAACCTCAAGATGGAGAATAGAACATATGCAATTGATCTCCGTGGATGATTTAAAGTACCTGGGAAAATATAAGATCATTCCTTCCATGCAGCCAACCCATGCCTGGTCTGATGGTCTTTGGGTGGACGAGCGATTGGGCTATTCCAGACTCAGGTTCGCTTATGCAATTCGAACAGCCATTAATAAAGCTGGTTTGGTAGCGTTGGGAACTGATTTCCCGGTAGAGGAAGTAAATCCTTTCCGGACGTTTTATGCCGCCATCGCAGGTAAAGTATTGGAAGACTGGACATGGGTCGATTTCGAAAAAATTAGCCGGTATCAAGCCCTGCAGGGAATGACAATTTGGGCGGCCTATGCCCAATTCGAGGAGAATGACAAAGGCTCCCTGGAAAAGGGAAAGCTTGCTGATTTTATTGTGATGGATGAGGACCTGTTACAAGTAGAAGAAGGAAAGATTACTCAATTATTACCTTACCAGGTTTATATAAATGGCAAACTTGTTGCAGGTAAATAATAAATATTTGTAATTTTAAAGTATGAAAACCTTTACCACCTTTATTTTCCTTCTGTTGTTGGCTGGAACCCAGGCGGTTCTTGCTCAAAACGCATATAAATGGGATCGATATTCACTTTCATTTGAAGCTCCTTTTAAGCTGGATCTCTACGATACAGAATCAGAGGATGTTTTTGGGTCCGACAATGATAACTATGCAGTGGATGTTTCGGGATTTTCCATGGACTACTATAATCAGTATGTAAAAGAAAGCGATATGAAAAGCAGTGCCTTTAGTATCGCCAAAGCCTATGGCTTTTTTAATATAAAAGATGGAGGGGCGTTGCCAAAATTAACCAATGGATATTATGTGATCTGTGACAGCGAATCAGGAATTGAAGGTGCCCGGAACGCTGTTGTTATCTTAGTTTTGGGACTTGACGAGAAAAGAAAGCATTATATTGAAGGAACCATTTATTGTTACGATAGGAACCAGGCCAATGGTGTTCAGATCGCAAAAACATTTTCCTTCGCGAATTAAACATGAAAGCCAGGCTTAGTCTTACCCTATTTACTTTGATCTCATGCATTTTTGCTCATGCACAATTTACGTATAAATGGGATACCAAATCTTTTAGCTTTACCTCTCCTTTTGAGTTAACCAAATTGGAAACCACTTCACGGGAGGAATTCAACTGGCAGAAGGTGGAGTACCCAATCGAGTTCGCCGCATTCGGGATTGGTGACTACATTACCTATTTCGGAGG
>JANWKQ010000079.1 GCA_025451295.1 Flavobacteriales bacterium
AGAGCTGATAACAAGGGCCAATACCATACAGGTGGCTATCCTTACACCAATGGGAATAATAATGCCCAACCCTGCCAGCTTTTTAGATATAAAACTGAGGACTGCCCAAACAATGGGATGAATAAGGTATACTGAATAGCTGGCCTCACCCAATTTGGTGAGTGCCTTATCGAATATTTTTGGTAACCTGAACTGAAGTTTGTAAAAACTAAAGCATATTGTAAAACAAAGCAATGTAAACAGCAAACGGTTTACTCCGGTTACCAGGTGAATGGCGTCTCCCTCTGCCGGAATAAGAATAAAAACAACCAGCGATGCCACAAGCAAAATTAAACTTATATAGTTTTTTGGCTGAACATTTTTAAAAAAATATCCAATCAGAAAACCACCTAGAAACAAAAAAACCTGGTTGAGCGGATGGATATAATAATAATTCTGTTCTGAAATTTTTACAGAAGGGGTGAGTGCATAAAAAGCAAAGTAAACATGGATGGCCAACAATAAAGCAGAAAAAACATAGAAAATAATCTTACTTTTTTTGGCAAGAAGTATAAAGACAGGGAAGAACAAATAAAAAACCAATTCATTCCCAATAGACCAAACACCCGTACCTATATAGGAGGTCCAATCGATCAGACCAAACAAACCACTAAAGTTCAGGAACAGGGTATACATATCCGGCAGCCCTTTCGTTTGAAGTTGTGTTATGATGGTAAGCCCTGTTGCGAGCCAGAGCAAAGGAAATATCCGGAATATCCTTTTCCAGAAAAAGTCTTTCAGATCCGCAAGATTAGGCTGCATTTTCTGAAAATAAACATAGTAAAGGGTGAGTCCACTCAATACATAAAAAATGGCCACCCCATACACACCCACTCTACCCAGAAATGTTTCTGCGTGAAATGGCCCAAGACCCCAGGAACAATAATGGTAGACCATGATCCCAAGTGCCGCAAACCCCCTGAGGTAGTCTAAATTATAAAGTCTGTTATTTGTTGTAAGCTTTTCGATAGGATACAAAGTAAATAAAAAAGGGGATGATTTATTCATCCCCTACTAAAAGCCATTCGGATCTACCGGATGGTAAATCTGCTCAAGACCTCTTTTTTACCTTTTACAAAACCTTGTCCGAGAACTTCGGATGAGTTAATGTTTTGAAAATTAATAGGCGTTAATCTTAATTGGTTCCATGAAGCATCATTGTAGTTATAGATGAGGGTTTTTTCTTTTTCACCGTCACCATTGATCTTTGTGCAAACCAGATCCAGGTTTTGACCATAAAAAGGTACACGGTCATATTTTTTTGGATCCGTAAGTTCAAAATTGTTCTTGTGATCATAATAGATAAAGTAAAGATCATTTCCTTTTTGATGAACATGATAGCTTAAATGTCCGGCGGAGTTGCTATTGACAGACTTCTTAGGGATCTTACTTGACCAGAGAATCACTCCGTTATTGTCGATCTTTGTAACAACAATATCATTGTATACATAATAGGTTTTCCAATAACCACCATTACCTGTGCTAACATATACTGAATACGTATAAAACTGTTCACCTATCACAAAAGCACTTCCATCATCTTGTACCTTAAAATGATCTAATACAATGGTTTTTACTTCAAGTTCTTTTCCTTTTTTTTCTGCCCGGTCTACTTCTTTGTCAGAATAAAATTCGGCAATAAATTCATCACTGAATTCGTAGACATCTTCCGCCAATTCCTGTCCGGTAGAGGCATCGAGTCTTAAAGAATAAACGCCGGAAATATCAGAGGCGTTCTTTTTCCCCCAAAAACCCGAAACATAGAGAATGCCGGCTTTTACCTGAAAGGTCAGACTGTTGATATAATAATTATCGATCGAAAAATCATACTCGACGGGATCATCTGAATCTTTACGGAATCCATAGATCTTAAAAGTATACATATCTGCTTCCAACTGGTTTTTCGTTCCTTTCTCATAAAGCTGTACAAGTGCATATACATTTCCATCGTTATCCACATCATATCTTTTCAGGTTAACATCCTTATCGAGGAAAGGGAGTTCGATGTCTTTTTCTGAAACCAACCCAAAATCGGGAATACTGTATACATGGAACATGTAATGTTGATTTTCTTTGTTTTTTGTTGGGATCTCATATACCTGCAAAAATTTCGAGGAGTCGTAAGAATAGGTGCCACCAAACCAGCCCACCGAACCTTTTACAAAAGGAGCTTCCATTAGTTTGTTAGCGTCGCCATCAAAACTTCCGTCATTGTTTAGCTTCTGGCCGTAGATGGCAGTATTATTATTCCATTGATCCGTATAGCCAAACAGAAAATAGATCTGGTCCTTGTATTGATTGACACCCCAGGAATAGGTGGGTTTAAATGTGCCTTTTTTAATATAATCTTTCGGGAAAAAGGGTTTTACCTCGATGAGATTCATCGTAGATTTTTCATATCGGGCGATCTTATAGTCGTAGGACAAGAAAAATATGGTGGCCCTTAGTGCCAGGTATTCGTCAGAAGTTTCTCCTATAATGTATTCAAAGGAGTTACCATTTTTCCCACCCCATTTATAGGGTGTTTGGGATAGCTCTAGACTGATATCAATATTGCCGGCAACCAATGGGTTAAAAGCAAAGCATATCATACAGATGATAAGGAGGGTCTTTTTCATCAACATAAATTTAAGTACCAAAGATAGTTCTTTTAATCAGGGCTTTTCAACAAATCAGCCATTTGCCCGGATCAGAGTGGCATCCTTTTTAACGGATAGTCGGTTGGGTGTCAAACAGATCTTACTTCTGTCTGAAATAAATCTCAATCGGAACACCGGTGAGTTCAAAATTCTCCCGCAATTTATTTTCTAAAAAACGCTTGTAAGGTTCTCGGATATATTGAGGCAGGTTACAGAAAAGGGCAAACTGGGGATAATGCGTAGGTAACTGTGTTGCATACTTGATCTTTATGTACTTACCCTTCCAGGAAGGTGGTGGGGTTTCCGCAATGATCGGTAAAAGAAAGTCGTTCAGGACACTGGTAGTTATACGTTTGGTACGATTATTATAAACTTCCACTGCAGTTTCTAACGCCTTGAAGATCCTTTGCTTTTCGGTTACAGAGGTAAAGATGATGGGGACATCAGTTAATGGCGCAATTTTCTCCTGGATCATTTTTTTATAATCATTGGAGGTATTGGTTCCTTTTTCTTCTATCAGATCCCATTTATTGACTAATATAACTACGCCTTTATGATTTCGTTGAATAAGGGTATAAATATTCATGTCCTGACTTTCAAAACCTTCCTGGGCATCAATCATAAGGATACATACATCGGCTGCCTCAATGGTCCGTACACTGCGCAATACAGAATAAAACTCTAGGTCTTCCTTTACCTTTGCCTTTTTTCTCAATCCGGCAGTATCAATCAGATAAAAATCAAAACCAAAAGCTTTATAACGGGTATGAATTGAATCCCTGGTTGTGCCTGAAATGGGGGTAACTATGTTGCGATCATCCCCCAAAAGCGCATTGGTAAGGGATGATTTCCCAACATTTGGGCGACCCACTACCGCAATTTTAGGTAGACTTTCATCATAATCAACCGGTCTGTCTTCGATCATCTCGAGGATCTTATCCAACAGATCACCTGTACCCTGTCCGCTTAAGGAAGATACCGGAAAGGCTTCTCCCAGACCGAATCCCTGAAATTCATAGGTGAGATGGATCATGTCGAAGTTATCTACCTTATTGGCAACAATCAACACTTTTTTCCCTGATTTTCGCAACAGACTTGCTACCACTTTGTCAAGATCCGTAATTCCTATCTGACTATCTACCGCAAAAAGGATCAGATCTGCTTCATCGATCGCTATCAATACCTGTTTCCCGATCTCCTTTTCAAACATGTCATTGGAGCCAGTTACATATCCACCAGTATCAATAATGGAAAACTCACGACCACCCCATTCCACTTTTCCGTAGTGCCGGTCTCTTGTAACTCCGCTATGTTCATCTACAATGGCATTCCGGGTTTCGGTAAGCCGGTTAAAAAGAGTCGATTTCCCCACATTCGGTCTGCCAACGATGGCAACAATATTTCCCATGGCTGCAAAGGTACGAATAAATGGATGAACAGCGAAGCGCAACGCCGCAATGGCTTGAAGTTGTAGAACAATTTCCTTAACTTTACCTGTTTAGGATGCCACGGAGAAGGGTCATACATGTTAAATGGTTATGGATCGTCTGTATGACGATATTGCCCGCTTCTCTGTATGCCCAACTTCCCACGAATGAAAGGAGCAGAGTGATCTTAACAGGCGATACCGTATTGGTTGATACCTTGAGCATCATTCCAGGCTCATTCACTTTAAAAATCAATGGTAATACCATCCCCGAAGATTATTATGTGATTGAGTATGCGAAAGCAGAAATTTATTTTGATCTGCAGAAGATGTACAAAGCATATGGAAATCAAAGGAACATGGAGGTTGCTTATCGGGTTTTTCCTATTTCATTCAGTAAAAAAATACGCGATGAGAATAAGCATTCTTTGGTAGTGAATAAAAGGGATACTACTGGCAGCCAGGCCATGATCTACAACCTGAATAAATATGGCAATCCTGCGAACGAAACGTTTAAGTGGGAAGGGATCAACAAATCGGGCAGTTTTACCCGGGGTGTTTCGTTTGGGAATACGCAGGATGCATCCGTGATTTCCGCCTTTAATCTTCAACTTTCGGGTAAGCTGAACAATGATGTAGAGATATTAGCCAGTATAACGGATGAAAATGTTCCGATCCAACCGGAAGGCAATACACAAACCTTGCAGGATTTTGACAAAATATTTATTCAATTAAGTAAAGGAGCTTCAAAAGCAATCGGTGGAGACTTTAGCATTACTAAACCCCGCGGATATTTTTTGAATATGTTCAAAAGGGCACAAGGGCTTAGCTTATCTACAACGGTATGGAATAAAAATATTTTCAAAAAAGAAGAACTGGTTGGGGGAATGAATTTTAAAATGGAGGGAGGCGTTGCCCGGGGAAAATTTCGACGGCAGGAATTTCAGGGAGTGGAAGGGAATCAAGGGCCCTATAGGCTTACAGGTAATGATGGAGAGTCTCAGTTGATCATTTTATCCGGAAGTGAATCGGTTTATATTGATGGAAAAAAACTGGAGCGTGGTCAGGAAAATGATTATATCATTGACTATAATACAGCTGAACTTACGTTTACGGCAAAGCAGATCATTACAAAAGATAAAAGGATCGTTGTTGAGTTTGAATATTCCGATCGGAAATATCAGCGATGGATGGCACACTTTAGTACGGAATGGCAATACAAAAAGATCGGTTATCGCATTAATTATTTTGGAGAATTTGATGACCGGAATTCACCTCTGGTCCAGGCCCTCACAGATATTGAAAAGCAGTTGATGTATAACATTGGTGATACCCTGTTAAATTCCTATTCCCCGGCTGTTGATTCGGTAGGGTTCAATACCAACGAGATTTTGTATCGCAGAATTGACACAACTGTAAGTGCAGGTACGTATACCATTTTCGAATATTCAACCGCTAGTGACAGTGCATTTTTCCGTTGTAGTTTTTCGAATCTTGGAAAGGGCAATGGAAATTATGTTCTACTCAACTCAACGGCGAATGGCAGGGTGTTTAAATGGGTAGCTCCGGATAGTAGTACAGGTGCTCTCAATGGGGAATACGAACCGGTGATCAAGCTGGTAACGCCGAAGGTACAGCAAATGGTTACAGGGGCATTTGACTATCGGGTCACCCCCAGAATTACACTCACTGCCGAAGGTGCCTATTCTCACTATGATCTCAATACCTTTTCTCCTTATAACTCGAATGATGATCATGGTTATGCATTTCGTGTGGACGGAAAGTTTAATATCCCACTCGATAAAAAAGAAAAGGATACATTAAACATGAATATTTTGGTTTCATACGAACAGGTAAATCAAAATTTCAAACCGTTTATCCGTTTTCGTACAGTTGAGTTTGAACGGGACTGGAATTTTCTCAATAGAAATAATCCCAACGCCAGCTTTCAGAATATATTAACTGGTGATGATTATATACCATCGGTTTCTTTTGATCTTGGACGCAAAAGCTGGGGGAGCCTTTCTTACCAGGTGCAAGGTTATTTTAAATCAAATATTTATCAAGCCTATAAGAATGATTTCAAAGCGGGTTTGCATAAAAAAGGATGGACTTTTAATACGGCAATCCGCCAAACCTCCACCAGAGATACTATGTATCATACCATGTTTTTACGACATACAACGGCCCTGTCAAAACGGTTTTCTGTTTTTCAGATTGGACTTAACGGGAGTGGTGAATACAATGCTTTCCATCTTAATAGCAATGACTCCTTATTGCGCAACAGTTATGCTTTTAATGACTGGGAAATCTATATCGGGAACGGTGACAGTATTAAGCAGTATTTCAAAGTGTTTTACCGAAATCGCATCGATCACCTGGCCACCAATAACGAGCTGAGAATGGGTGCTATTGCCCACAATGCAGGGATGGAATTTAAAATGAACAACGTAAAAAACCAACAATTAAAAACCATTTTTACTTATCGGTATTTGCAAATTACTGATACCGCGATTCTCAACCGAAACGATGAATCCACCTTACTTGGCCGGATCGAGTATAACGGGAGTTTTTTGCAGAAATCAATTCAGCTTACTTTGTTCTATGAGGCTGGTTCGGGTTTAGAGAACAAGCGAGACTATCAATATATACAGGCATTGAACAATCAGGGAACCCACGTCTGGATAGACTATAATGGGGATGGGATCAAGCAGCGGGATGAATACGAAATAAGAAGCGGAACAATTGTTGGAACAGATGGACTCACCTATATTAAATTCTTTTTTCCTACCAGTGAATTTATAAGGACTTATTATAATCAGTTTACGCTTACTTTTAATTTGCAGGCGCCTGATAAGTGGAGAAAAGAAAAAGGGTTTAAAAAATTTATTTCCCGTTTTTCTGTCCAAACAGCATTTAAATCAGATCGTAAAACCCAACAGAACGATTTTGCACGGTCTTTAAATCCTTTTGGCTATAACGACTTTGATACAGCACTTGTCTATTCAAACTATAACTTTCGTCAAACCCTTTACTTTAATCGTTTTTCTTCGAAATGGTCTGTTGAGCTTAATTATAATGACATCAACAATAAGACACTTTTTACCAATGGGATCGATAGTCGTTCTAACCGGTTTTTCTCGGCCAGGGTTCGAACTAATTTTACCCGAATGCTGAGTCTCAACAATGAGTTTAAATATGGTTATAAATCGAATTTGTCGCAACTGCTCACTTCAAGAAATTATAATATCCGGTATCTTGAAACACCGACAGAATTTTTTATTCAACCCAACACTAAATGGAGAATTGCACTGAACTATCGTTTTTCGATGAAGGAGAACCTTGGCTTTACCCAGGACACGTCGGTTACCAGCGGAGAACAGGTAGTTATTCATGATATTGGGGTGGAGCTGAAAACGAATTTTATACTGAAAGGCCAGCTGAGCGTAAAATTCAATTATATCAATATTACTTATAATGCAGCCGAAAATAACGCCTTGGCTTTCGAAATGCTGGAAGGTTTGAGGACAGGGTCGAATTTTACATGGGGCGCAACTTTTCAGCGAACGATTGGAAGTAATTTACAGCTTTCCATCAATTATGACGGAAGAAAGTCGGGTAATGCCAATGTAATCCACATTGCATCCATGCAAATCCGGGCATTCTTTTAAAGATCGGCCATATAACAACTAACCGGGCCTGGAACCCTCAATAAATGGGAGAAGGCCGGAGATTTTTTGATGGGATTCTTATTTGTATCAAAAAACATTTATATTTAACGGCCTAAATTAAATTCGTTGTGGTAAAGAATATAATGGATTTAATTTAACCCTGAAAAACTTTCAAACTATGTCGCATAAAATTGTTTTACTTGAGGACGATAAAAAATTAGCTAAAGAAGTTAAACAGTTTCTTTCCAACCACGAATTTATTTGTACTGAGATTTATGACGGAAAAGAATTGATCGATCAGTTGTCGCAATTGCAGACGGATCTTTTTATTCTGGACATCAATGTGCCTGGAATGAATGGAATAGAAGTTTGTAAGCATATCCGTGCAGCAGGCTTAAATACACCAATTCTCATGCTTACTGCGCTTGGAGAGGTGGATGACAGAGTAAATGCGCTGGAGTCCGGAGCTGATGATTATCTGGTAAAGCCATTCTCGTTTGAAGAATTAAAGGCGAGGATCAAAGCCTTACTTCGTAGAGGTACTTATCTTTTGCAACCGGATGGTGAAGTGATCGTCATCGCGGATCTGGAACTGAATACTTCCGAAATGTCTGTAAAACGAGCCGGTAGGGTTGTAGAGCTAACGCCCAAAGAATATAAATTGCTGGAGGTCTTAATGAAATCAAAAGGCAAGATTGTTAACAGAAAGGCCATTGTGGAAGGGGTCTGGGGCATCAATTTTGAAACAGGTACCAACGCAGTGGAAGTATATATCAACTTTCTGCGGAATAAGATTGATAAAGGTTTTGATGTGAAGCTCATTCATAACCGATCCGGTTATGGGTATTATGTAGGGGAAGATCATGGCGCTGAATCTTAAACAGCGGTTTACAGTAACTTTTAGCCTACTTTTCTCCGTCCTGTTAGGTGGAGTATTGATCCTCATTTTTGCCTTGTTTTCAAAATTCCGGCATGCTGATTTCCAATCACGCCTGGAAGATCAACTTGAAACGGATGTGAAACTCTTTGTTGACGTTAACAAGGCCGATAGCTCTTTGGTTGATCTGGTGGAACGGGATGCGATCAGCCACCTGGTAAAAGAAGGTATTTACATCTTCGATGCAAATCTTAAACTCCGTTATCGGATCAATAATAATTTCCCTTCTACCATTTGGGAGCCAAGCGATCTCAGTAAACTTCAGACCACCGAAAAGCTATCTAAGCGAAAAGGCCAGTATGACCTGTATGGAATGAAATATGTTTCGGGTGGAAAAACGTATTGGGCTATTATCGAAGCTGAAGATATTGAAGGAAACAACAAACTGAATTATCTAAAATATCTTTTATTGAGTGCTTATGCTTTCGGTGTGGTTTCGGTGTGGTTTCTTTCATTTTACTTGAGCAAACAAAGTTTGCGGCCATTTGATATTCTTCGAAAAAAGATCCAGAATTATTCTGATCCCAATTTAAAAACAAGATTACCTGTTTCAAGCCGTAAAAATGAGATCGATGGTGTGGCAACCGCCTTCAATTTAATGATGGACCGGATCGATTTGGCTTATTCTAAACAAAAAGAATTTACAGGCAATGCCTCTCATGAATTAAGAACACCTCTGAGTCGAATTACGGCCAGGCTATCAAATCTAAGGGAACAAAACCTGGACCCGACGATTGATACAGAGCTCATGGAGATCAACGATGAGGTCTATCAAATGGGAGATATGGTTTCATCTTTGTTGTTATTATCCAAGATCACCAACAACGAAAGGCTGAAAAATTTTCCCGTGATCCGAGCAGATGAAATGCTTTTTAATTGCATGAACGAAAAAAGACTTACGTATCCCGATCTTAAGTTTGATTTTGATATCAGTTCTTCAGAAACAACGGGAACAACTTTTGAGATCCATGGTGATGAAAGTTTATTAAGGATTGCCATTGTTAATGTGATCAAAAATGGATACTTGTATTCCGATAGAAAAGAAATATCAATCAGACTACGGCGGGAATCTGATATTATCATTATTGAGTTTACGAATTCTGGTAAGAATCCGGAAATGGCTGACCTGAATGATCTTTTCCGCACTTTTTCACGTGGTGAAAATTCAGCGGGCATTTCAGGAACGGGCATTGGTCTAAGTATTGTAAAAAGGGTGATCGATTATCACCAGGGAACTGTTACCTTTTCGATCCCGAAACCGGGCTTCAATCAGGTTACCATGCGTTTTAACGCTCAGTAAAATTTTGCCAGATGTTTAATCAGGCCCATGATATAGGATGCCTGTTCTTCATTGCGTGGTGCGCTATTATAATCAATGCTGTTGGCAACATGAAAGAAAATAACCGGCTTATCCGTATCAATTTGCTGTACCGTATACCTCATCAGATAGATTAGATAGTTGCAAACGTAGTTACCAGCATATTCTGAGAATGCAAAGGGTTGTTTTTTCCGCTTGACATATTTTGTTATCTTATTGATATACTTCTCATCCAGCCGGATTCGATTAGGTGCCTTTTTAATAATGATGCCGGGACGGGCTACACTGTCGATGTCTTTATTTTCATCCGCCAGATTCATTCCCACATTTTCAATCAGTATTCTTTTGCTATCGGGTCTCAGGCCCATCATGAAGATCAGATCAAACTGACTGAAATCAGTACTCCCTATAAATTGATCCACATCTCCATAAGCTACCCTCAGATCTTTAAAAGTAAAATTGAATTTTTTAGGGTTCAACTCCATGTTTCGCATTTCGTTCAGGATCATTTGTGCAGGATTTTTATCCATTCCGCCATACGGACCAAATGCGGTTATCAGAATATTCTTCGGACGTGCATGAACCTGCATGGTCAAAACAAGGGAACATATGGACAACAGGATGTGAAGGGAAGTTCGTGATCTCATAAGGTTATTCAAATTCAAAATCTTCGTTCTCTTTTACTTTGTTTTTCTTTTCTTTTTTAGGAGGAAGCAGGGTTGTTTTTTTTACGGTGCTATCATTTTTAAATGAACCGAACTCCTCAAAAAAGATTTGTTTAAAGTTATCACCTTCTTTTTTAATATCCTCTTTAATTTTTTCTTTCACGCCTTTTTTATCCATCGTGATCTTGTAATTGTCCATAGTTCCACTCATTTTCAGATAGATACGTATTCCACCTTCTTCTTCGATGATCTCTCCAAATTCATCTTCTTTCTTCTTTTTCTTCCATTTGGCGGCGATCAGATCTTTTAAAAATACATTGAAGTAATATTCAATTCGATTGTCGAAATAGTGGATACCTCCGATCTCCAGGTTCAATGCAGAGGATTGGATCACCATTTTTGGAATGATCACAGACTCGTCTTTTATTTCTACTGTATTGGTAAGGGTAGAAAACTTAATATGCCTCAATTCTTCCACCTGAATAAATTTGGCCAACCCTTCCAGTGGTTTAAAATTGATCAGTTCACCATTCTGAATCTCCAGTGGACTATTCACAAAAAGAGTACTCATTTTCATTTTTAAGTGACTGTCGAACGCAGCCGTATAAGCAATATTGGCCTTAATAGTTCCTTTCAGATGTTTATCCTCCAACGTATTTTGAGAAAAATTTTCAAACTGACTAAACAAAGTACTTATATTAATTTTTGTAAATGATCCGAATGCCTGCGTAGTAATATTATCTTTTTCTGTTGTGTTAACGCTTCCGCTTATACTGGCAGTTCCTCCACAAGCATCAAAAGTTAGATCTTCAGCAAACAATTTTTTATCTTTCAGGATCAGACTTCCCTTAATTTTGCTGGCGTGGAATTTTTTGAAACTCAATTCGCCAATGCTGGCCTGAAGATTCAGATTGATATTGGATGGAATATCCAGACTGAGATCATTTTTTGTTTTTTTGTTCTCGTCTTTTGTAAGAAACTCTTCTACAAGGATCTTATCACAGGAGACTTCGGCATTTATGATCAATGGATAATCGCCCAGGTAAAAATATTCCGGCAGGTTTTCTCCTTTTCCTTTCAAAGAAAATTCTGTACTACCGATCTTCCCGGTCAATCTTGGAATCGTTCCTGTTGTATTGGAAAACTGTAACTCACCAGATATGTTTTGAAGCCCGAGGGGGTCTCCTTTGGTTTTGAGACTGATGTTTTCCAACAATGCATTTCCATTGCATTCACTCTTTTTATAATCGTCGATGGTAAATGAATTGCCTTCCAGTTTACCCTTATAAGCCAGTTGAGTTTTAATTCTTCCGGAAACAGATTCTATGCTTTCTACGGGTAGAAACTTAAACACTTCTGCAAGATCAAGGTCAGCGGTTATCTGGAATTGTAGTGCAGGTTGTTGAAGATTCTTCAGATGAAAATTCCCGGAAAAGGAGGAATTCTCCAGTTTACCGCTAAACGAAGAAAGCTGAAGTTCCGACGTTTCGGGTGATTGGGCTGTACCAGAATTAAAGTTTCCCTTAAGGGTGAGTTCAGTAAGTTTTACACCTTCTTCTATAAATTTCACCTGGCCTTTATCGATACCAAAGTCAATTGCGATATAAGGCAATGAAGGGCCGGTTAGGCTTCCTTTGATCTTTCCTTTTAAATAAAAATCCCCTTCACTTTTATATTTTTTCTCAAACTCTTTATAGCTGCTGGGCAATAAAGAAAGAAAAGATTGAATGTTGAGGTTCTTGCCGTCAAAAATAAGATCCACAAAGGCGGTCGAATCAAACTTAATGGCACCACTCAGTTGCAACTTCATAGTCTCAAGTTCGATATTGGCATTCTTAATAGAGCAAAGCTCCTGATCCCTGTCGATTTGCAGTGTGGTATTCAGATAAACTCTTTTATTGGCAACAAAGTCTTCATCATGAATACCAATAACCTCGGTAAAAAAACTGGCTTTGGTCTTGATCGTATATTTCTTTTCTGTAAAAGCACCAGAGCAGGTGAGGTTCTTTATCTGAACTCTGTATTCCTGTTTTTTCTTTTTATCGTTAAAGGAAAAGTGCATGTTCTTCAAAGTAAATTCCCTGAAGCGAAAACTGGCTGGTTTGTCTTTATTTGTTGGCTCTGCTTCCTTTTTCTTGATAATATCAAAATTGGTTTTTCCATTCTTATCAATCTTCAGATCCACCATCCCGTTTTCAATAGAAAGCTTGGTAAATTTGTATTTCCCGCGAAATATATCCCAGACGCTGAACTCGAGAAATATGGACTCGGCCTCTAGTATGGATTCCTTTTTTTCTTTATCCGCAACTTCCAGACATTTTACATCAATGAATTCAAGAGAAGCCATCGGAAACTTCTTAAAAAGGGATAACTTAATATCTTTTACTTCAATCTTGGTATTTACCTCTTTATTGATTTGCTCAATGGCATATTTTTTAATGTCATCCTCAAAAAAGTAAACGATGATAAAAGCTGTAGAAACGAGGAGAAATATCAAAGAAAAAAAACTGATCAGCGACCATTTGATGATCCGTCTCAGTTTACTTTTTTTCTTTTTGGCCTTCTGTGGTACTTGTTCGGCCAATGTGGTTACTTCTTCCATCTTTTGAATGATCAGCAAAATTTGCAAAAATGAGGGTTTGAATGGCGTTTATCCGGCAAATGATATTAACGTACAGGTATTGATAAACACATTGATAGAAACTCCGGGAAGGTCTTGTTTATTGCGGTTTGATGAAAATTGTCTTGATAAAAACCCACTAGTGAGATCCGTTCAAAAACGCCTGCCATTCGGTATAGGCGCTGTTTTGTAAAACCCGTGGGAACTTATTTTGAGAGCCGAGCTTACCTTTCTTTTCCATCCATTCATAGAATTTGCTGGTGGGAACGATTCGTAACCTTATATCCTGTAGGGCATGTTTTCGTTCCACGGCATAATCGTCATTTAAAGCCTTTAGATATTCGTCCAGCTTAACAGCCAGCTCAGCCTCATTGAATGGAGGATTGTCAAGCGCTACAAACCAATGATGTCCAAAACTGCTTCCTTCTGCCGTACCTGCTACTGTCAATTCTGTGATGGGAGCATTCAGTTCGGCGCTTAGATTATGGATGGCCTGGGTCATATTATCAACTGAAAGATGTTCGCCGCATAAACTAAGAAAGTGCTTGGTGCGGCCTGTGATTACGACCTCATGATGTTCAACAGAGGTAAACCGGATGGTATCTCCAATCATATATCTCCAGGCTCCGGAATTCGTGGAGATCAACAAAGCATAGTCTACATCTTCCGTTACTTCATCAATCAACTTCACTTCCGGATTTTCCTTGAGGCTTCCGTCACTGTTAAAATTGGTTTCATTAAATGGGATGAATTCAGTAAAAATGCCATTATCTAATGTAAGTTCCATTCCTTTTACATCCTTCCGGCTTTGATAAGCCAGAAATCCTTCACTGGCGAGATAGGTTTCCAGATAGTGGACCTTCTTACCAAACAGTTTTTCAAAACTTTTTAAATACGGACCAATGGCGACCCCACCGTAGATAAATACCTGGAGGTTTGGCCATAGATCGTGAATATTTTTCAGCTTATATTTTTCAATGATCCTTTCAAGGATGATCTGGTTCCATGCCGGTACGCCGGTTATAATGGAGATATCCCATTCCGGAGCATGATTAATGATCTCCTCAATCTTTGTTTTCCAATCGCGCAGTTTTACAATTTCTTTTCCCGGCTTATAAAACGGGGAGGTCCAAAAGGGCATTTTGGTAGCATTGATTCCGCTTAGGTCACCCTGGTAATAATGACCCATGTTTTGCAGATCACTTGAACCTCCAATGATCATGATCCCTTTTTGAAAAAACTCTTCGGGGAATCCATAGTTGGTCAGAGATAATATTTGCCTGATGGTTGTTTTCCGCATCGACCTGAGCATAGCCGAGGTAACCGGGATCTGTTTGCTCGGAGCACCGGATGTTCCACTGGAAAGTGCATAGTATTTAATACTGCCAGGCCAGCAAACGTCCTTTTCATCATCCAATGCTTTATGCCACCAATCATTAAATATCCGGTCATAATCATAGATAGGCACCAGCTTCTGAAACATCTTTTCGGGATTACCGGCCAATAAGATAGAATCAAACTCAAAATTTTCGCCGAATTGAGTATACCTTGCTTTGGTAAGCAGCTTTAAAAGGGTTTTCCTTTGCTGTTTGGCTCCTGAAGGTTTGCGCCTTACTTTGCCAATATTTTTACGAAAGGTGAGCCCTTGTTTTATTAATGTACCAAGTATTTCCATACTTGAATTCAGGGGTTAGTAATCATGTGCAAAAATACAAAATAATCATATAGGTTTTAAGTGTCGGAACTGTCTTCATTCCTACATCATCCGGAGCATATGTAACTCCGTATCCTTCAGGAACCGCCACTTCCCCCGGGTGAGACCTTTTTTTGTGAGTCCGGCATAAACCACCCTGTCAAGTTTAACCACAGAATAGTTCATGGCCTCAAACAATCTCCTGACAATCCGGTTGGCACCGCTGTGAATTTCAATTCCAACATGATGTTTATCCATTCCCTCCACATAGTCAACCTCATCCGGTTTAAAAAAACCATCCTCCAGTTCCAAACCTTTTTTTAGCTGTTCCATATCCGGAGATGAAAATCTTTTGTCCAGTTCCACATGATAGATCTTGGCAACTCCCTTGCGTGGATGCATTAGCTTTTCAGCCAACGGACCATCATTTGTGAGCAGCAATACACCTGTAGTATTCCGGTCGAGTCTTCCAATGGGAAAGACCCTTTCCCTTACACCATTAATGAGTTCATAGATCGTTTTGCGGTTCTGTGGGTCTTTAGAAGTGGTAATATAATCTTTTGGTTTGTTAAGCAGAATATAAACGGGTTTTTCTCCGATCACCGGTTTATCTCCAAATAAAACCCGATCATCCGGTTTTACCTTATAACCCAGCTCAGTAATAATAACACCGTTAACACTTACTACGCCGGTTTGTATAAAGGTATCTGCTTCCCTTCTCGAACAAATGCCCGCATTGGCAATAAATTTATTCAGTCGAATGAGCCCGTCATCTTCTTTACCCTCTTTTTTCTGGTAGACCTTGGTTTTCTTATAACTTTTGCTGGCGTCTTTATTTCTTACGATCTCCGTTTCCTTGGTATACGTTTTTTCCGGAGCATTTTTATCAGCATAGGTTTTTATACCTGTTTTCCTTTTGTATTCCTTTCGTTCAGCAAAATTGGAGTCGATCCCTTTCTTTTTATAATCTGAATAACTGCCAGTCTTTTTAGCGCCAAACGGTTTTTTATCTTTTTTATCAAAAGAATCTTTGTCTGTTACTGATTTTTTCTTGTAAGGCGGTTTGCTAAAGGGTTTTTTATCGAAGGTTTTTTCTGTCCCTTCCGTATCCCCAAACTTTTTCTTGAAAGGTGATTTGGCTGAGAAAGGTTTTTTATCGCCAAAAGATTTTTTCCCGTACGATTTTCTTTCAGGCTTATCAAAACCCTCTTTATCCTCCAACTTCTTTTTATAGGGCCCTTTAGAAACAGGTCCTTTATCCCATTTTTTCTCCCCCACCTTTTTAAATCCCGTTCCATATTTTTTTGGCCCGGTCGTTTTTTTAAAGGATTTTCTATCGCCAGCCTCCTGGGGGTCTTTAGAATATTTCTTAGGGCCTGAGGATTTTTTATATCCCCCGGTTTTTTTATGATCTGTGGAAGTAGATTTTCCTTTATAGCCCGATCGGCCTGTCTTTCTCGGCCCTCTTTCGTTTCTCATGATTCGTTAATAGTAAATGGTAAAATGGAAATAACCGTTTCCAGAGGCAAAGGTACATTATAAATGCCTTCTTTTAACCAATGGCCGTAAAGGCATCTACAAAATGTTCCAGGACAAAGGCTCCATCCTTCACATAAAGGGTTATCACATCAAACCTGCCTTCCCGATTGGGCATTTTATATTGCAGGTAATAATCCGCTACCCGTATCAGGTTTTGTTCTTTTTTACCGGTAATAAACTCAACCGGGTGACCATATTCATCCGTTTGACGGGTTTTTACTTCCACAAATACAATAAATTCCCTGTCCATCGCGATAATGTCCACTTCTAATGGATGAAGCTTGTAATTAACTTCCAGGATCTTATATCCCTTTTCAATGAGGAAATCAAGTGCCGCTTTTTCGCCTTCTCTGCCAAATTTTATGTGTAATGCCATGGCTTTTTACCGACAATGTAAAATTTAAGTCATGTAAATTAAATGCAAAAACCCTGTAAAAACAATAGGTTTAAAGGTCCTGTCTACCTATTTGTAAGTATTTAACAGGTCGACATTTGAACTTTTTAGTTTTAGCAATGTAAGTATGCTAAACGTACATTTACTTAGAAATTATAACATTGAAAGCGACATTAACATATAAACAAGCCATCCAGCAAAGCGAAATTTACCTGGGCTATGTAAACGGCAAGCTGTGTAGGTTTATGTTATTTTTCGACTCCACTTTGCACTGTTATAAAAAAATTGTAGTGTAAGTTTCTTTTCATAAATGTAGGTTGAGTAGTTTATAAAAACCGGTCTATTCCTCAGACCGGTTTTTTGTTTTTACTCCAGAACTTGTTGCTGGATCTTTTCTTGGGCGGCTTTTCGGGCTGTTCCAGGCTTCACTCCGTTCTGGCTTTTTATTCCGGCTACGCCTCCATAAAAGAGCTAAACCCTCCACATCCCGGCCACAAACCGAAATTTTGGCAATGTTCTGATAATCAATGACAAGCCTTTTTTTGACAAAAAAAATGACATTTTTTCATGGACAAAAAACCTGTCTATGTGCTGATAATCAGCCAAATAAAAAATAGTTAAACCGCCTGAGACCCCTTCTTTTCTCCGTATCTTTAGGGTATGAAAACGCAATACATCACCGACGACGAGGGCAATATCAAATCAGTACTTCTTCCATATAAGAAGTTCACCAAAATGCTTAAAGAATTGGACGAGCTTGAAAAGATGAAAAGCGAGTTTGGTCATACCGTTTCTTTTCAGGAATATGTAGTAAAAAGAAAGAAAAGACACAACGGGTAAAAACATTTTTAATCGTGCCGGATTAAAAATAAAGCGAAAAGGACGTATTTTAAATACGTCCTTTTTTTTTGAAGAGAGTTTTTATTTAGGCTGGCACTAAGGACCAATAGATTCATTTAGATTATTGCCTGGTATATGTGCCTGGCATAAACACTCCTCTTCCCGAACATTGATCAGATACAATGCTAAGTGTAAGATTGTTATTGTTCACAATGAATGTATAGGTTCCGGTATCTCCAAACGGACAGGATGAGGTTCCTGCAAGATTTACAAATTGAAAAGTATCAGAATGTATCGTGTAGCTGCCAGTTACATCATAAGGCGTATGAGTAGGATCACTGGGTATGGTATACTCACCTCGTTGTGTATTGTTGTCGTTTACGGTTAGGGTCATTTGGTCTTTCGTCCATTTGCCAACAATACTGTTGTTTACGGGTTGACTGCATGAAGCAATGGTGATAACACAAATAAGTAGAATAGCTATTTTTTTCATGATCATTTGATTTTGAAACAAAGGTCTTTGTTTCACCTTTACAGGTCAATCGCATGAAAATGTGATATTCAATTCATGGTTTTTTGTCACCATGAGCTTGTCGAAAGGTTACATCACGGGCACGTAAATATATGTGAGCCATTTGGTGGAATCAGGCTCTGTTCCCGGATCAGAAATATATGATTCCCAGGTATAGTTCTCCCTTTTGTTGATCTTGTTTTCCTGCAAATACATATCGATGGCATCGTAAGTAGGTTCCATATTGTTATAACCACCCAAATAAGAAAACCGAAGAACCCTGCCACCTTTGATCGGAAAGCACTCTACATCTCCCTGAAGATTCGGGCATGTTGCAACTACAAGTCCGGGTCGCATTTTTGTGGTGACCTTATTGTGACTATAATAAAGACAAAGTGGTGGTTGCTCCAGTTGAACCGTTCCTGTTCGGTTAATCGTTTTTAAAATGGTCCCATAGCTTTCGCCTATATATTGGCTGATCTGTTCGTTACGAACAGCCAGGTACATCATAGAAAGAATATATTGGTCCTTTAATTCCATTTTTTCAGGTATAACTACAGGTAATGTTTTTTGCGGACTTGATTCCACCACTGTCTTTAATTTATTCAATCCTTTTGCAAAATCTTTTTCGAGCATTTTTTTGAAATTCACAAAAGTGTTGAACCAGCGATCCAGAGGCCATTTAAGCTTGCCGGTATTGGTCCAGGTGACCTTTACTTCCTTGTCATTGAGTTTTTCAACCATAAATTGCCCACCAGATGTGCTTCTAAATGGTTTTACAAAGTCCCATTGATAGTTGATATGATGAAATTTTTTGAATTGAACGGTCGTCATTTTACCGGTACCTGACTTTTTACTATTCCATTCCATGGTTGATCCGGCACCCATCGTATTTTCTGAATAGGTATATTTTGCTGCACTATCTTTCTCTTTCCAGGGCGACCATTTTTCCCAATTCCTCAGATCAGCAAAATAGGGGAATACATTGTACTGAGAACTTTGGATCACAATGCTTGAACTGGCGGTATAGCTTCTGGCCATAAAAATAGGTGGCACCATTACAATGAAAGCAAGTGATAGAATAACGATGACAGAGATTTTCCCGAATTTTTTCATAGGGTAAAATTATAAAATTATTTTGACCTGATAGCTTCTACAGGATCGAGGCGTGATGCGATATAGGCAGGAATAATACCCGATACAAGGCCGGCGAAACAGGAAATAAAGAGAGCTACGATCACATTTCCAAATGAGAGTGCCATATTAAAGGTGGAAACGCTTTGAACCAGCAACGTAGTAAAATAGACTAATACTAATCCGAAGATTCCGCCTAGCAGGGTGAGTATCATGGCCTCCGTTAAAAACTGGATCAGGATGAAAGCCCGTTTAGCACCCAGGGCTTTTTGTATACCAATAATGTTGGTTCGCTCTTTCACCGAAACAAACATGATATTTGCGATCCCGAAGATGCCCACCAGCAATGCCAGAAAACCAATCACAAGTCCAATAATATTGAGGATACCGGTAATACTGGCCGTTTGCTTTTTGATCATGCTGGCCTCGTTGAGTGCAAAATTATTGTCCTCCGTAGGCTTTTGCTTCCTGATGGATCGCATCAAACCGGTGAGCTCATCTTTTAGTTCCAAAGATGTAATTCCAGTTTTGGGCTTTACCAGGATCTCTTGTTGTACATTCCAGTTGTTGAGATCCACCATTTCCCTGGCTGCGAAATATGGAACGTATACAGTTTCATCCTGTCCTCCGCTAAATAATCCTTCGCCGGCTCTTTCCAACACACCCACTACATTAAAATTTTCGCCCTTAATTTTTATATTGGACCCTAGAGGATCCTGATTGCCAAATAAATTGAGGGCAATATTATTTCCAATGATCACCACATTCCTTCCGTTTCTCAATTCACTGTCAGTAAAATACCTGCCTCGTTGGAGATCAATTTCCTGTACTTTTTCATAATTGAGCCATACGCCGGTAATGTTTGCATTGCTCACATAATTATCCCTGAATTTGAGGGGTCTTTGAAAGTCTACACTGTAGGATACAGCCTCAGCCAGTTCGCTTCTTTTGATCAACAGCTCCGCTTCAGAAACCGAAGGTTGAGGTCTTAGAAAATACTTCCACCATGGATAGTCGAACCCACCTTCCCAGGGCCACTTGTGTACATACACCACATTAGGACCAAGACTATTGAGACTATCATTCACATCTTTTTTAAGAGAGTCAACAGCAGTGAGTATAATGATAATGACGAAGATCCCTATCACAATACCCAGCAACGACAACATTGTTCTGAGCTTGTTGGCAACCAGAGAGCTCCAGGCGATGAGGGCACTTTCAGAAATAATTTTGAAAATCAAACCGGAGCGTTGTTGATACTTGGTGTAAAAATAGAAATATAGGGTTCAACAATTTTTATGACTTTTGTAAAAATCATTAAGTCAATAGCAAATATCTCATTGTCAATATTTTAACCACAATCATGTCTTCATCAAAAAAAATCAGATCGGCCCTCGTTTCGGTATATAGCAAAGATGGGCTTGAACCCATTCTCAGAAAATTAAATGAATTGAATATCGAACTGATCTCTACAGGAGGTACGCAGACTTTTATTGAAGGACTTGGGTTAACCGCAACACCGGTTGAAACTTTGACCGACTATCCATCCATTTTCGGAGGAAGAGTAAAGACTTTACACCCGAAGATCTTTGGTGGAATATTATACAGAAGAGAAAATGAACAGGATCTTCTGGAGCAAAAGCAATATGAGATTCCCTCCATTGACCTGGTGATCGTTGATCTTTATCCCTTCGAGGATACCGTAAGATCGAGCAAGGATCAGGATGCCATTATTGAAAAAATTGATATTGGGGGTATTTCATTGATCCGTGCAGCGGCTAAGAATTTTGAAGATACCATCATTGTTTCTTCCACCAAAGATTATGCTGCGCTGTTGGAGTTACTCCATAAAAAGCAGGGATCATCCGATATCGAGGATCGAAAGCAATTTGCCACCCATGCCTTTGCTACCTCTTCGCATTACGATGGGTTGATACATTCTTATTTTGCTAATGGGCATATAGAAGGAGCCGGGGACTACAAGATCAACAAACCGTCAAAGGGTTTAAGATATGGGGAGAACCCACACCAACAGGCTAAATTTTATGGTGATCTGGATTCGGCATTTGATATTTTGAATGGCAAAGAACTCTCTTATAACAACCTGGTGGACATTGATGCATCGGTCCAGCTCATCCAGGAATTTTTTGAACCTACAGTGGCGATTATTAAGCATACCAATTCCTGTGGACTGGCTTCAGCGAATACTATTTCAGAAGCTTATAAAAGAGCATTTGCCTGCGATACGACCTCTGCATTTGGTGGCGTAATTGCCTGTAATAAAGACATTGATCTGGAGACGGCCAATGAAATGAATTCACTGTTCTTTGAGGTGCTTATAGCACCCGGCTATGAGGCAAATGCGTTGGAAGTATTGAAGCAAAAAAAGAACCGTATTATCATTCGTCAAAAAGCCCCCATCCCTTACCAAACAATGTTCAAGACATTGCTGAATGGAGTGATTGAACAGGATGCCGATAGGAGTGCTGAGGGTCAGGGAAACTTTAAAGTGGTCACCTCTCAGCAACCGAGTGCAGAGGAATTGACGGATCTTGAGTTTGCGATTAAGGCGGTAAAACACCTCAAGTCAAATGGGATCGCCCTGGTGAAAAACCGACAACTGATTGGTATGGGATGTGGACAAACAAGCAGAGTGGATGCATTGCAACAGGCCATTAAAAAGGCGGGTGAATTTGGCTTTGATCTGAAGGGTTCAGTAATGGCTTCAGATGCCTTTTTCCCGTTCCCTGATTGTGTTGGGATCGCAGCAGGTGTGGGTGTTACAGCGATTTCGCAGCCGGGCGGCAGTATTAAGGATCAGGACAGTATTGATGCGGCCAATGCAAATAAACAGGCCATGGTTTTAACAGGCATCCGGCACTTTAAACACTAATCCGAAGATGCCCTAAATAGGATTTGCATGTTTTTATTAGTGCTTTTTCCGGGAGGTTGTTTTTCCCTTCATTTAAACTTTACCGACCACTTCTTTTTTTGGTGCTAATGAAAAATTAATTTTTTTCTTTCGAAAAGAAAATCTTAGAACAAAAAAAAATTACTTTTGCATAAGATATTTTGCTTTAATTTTAAACAATAGTTTTACCTAGGTAATCTCAACTTCTAAAACATAACTATTTTGGGGCTATTTGATTTTTTCACGCAGGAAATTGCAATCGATCTTGGCACAGCCAATACATTGATTATC
>JANWKQ010000080.1 GCA_025451295.1 Flavobacteriales bacterium
GAAGGTCATGTGAAGCTATATAGGAGAATTGCTCAAGCTCCTTGTTCGCAATGATCAATTCAGCCGCTCTTTTTTCTTTCTCCTCATTTTGAAAAACCAGTTCTTTGTTCGCTACAATTAATTCTGCGGCGCGATTTTCTTTTTCCTCGTTTTGGTAGGCAAGCTCAATATTAGCGACGCTTAGTTCTGCTGCCCTTTTTTCCTTTTCATGGTTTTGAAAAGCCAGTTCTTCATTGGCAATTACTAATTCAGCGGCCCGTTTCTCTTTTACTTCATTTTGGTAGGCCAATTCTTTATTGGCAACAACCAACTCCTCTGCTCGTTTTTCTTTTTCCAGATTTTGAAAGGCCAGCTCTTTATTGGCAACGCTTAATTCTGCGGCTCGTTTTTCCTTCTCTTTATTCTGGAAAGCCAACTCTTTGTTGGCAATACCTAATTCAGCCGCTCTTTTTTCTTTTTCCTCATTCTGGAAAGCCAGTTCTTTGTTGGCAATGCTTAATTCGGCAGCCCTTTTTTCCTTTTCACCATTTTGGTAGGCAAGTTCTATATTGGCAATACTTAACTCCGCAGCGCGTTTTTCCTTTTCATGATTTTGAAAAGCCAGTTCTTCATTGGCAATAACGAGTTCAGCAGCCCGCTTTTCTTTTACCTCGTTCTGAAAAGCCAGTTCCTTGTTGGCAATCACCAACTCTTCGGCCCGTTTTTCTTTTTGATTGTTTTGAAATGCCAGTTCCTTGTTGGCAATGCTTAACTCCGCAGCACGTTTTTCCTTCTCTTTATTTTGAAAGGCAAGCTCTTTATTGGCGATGAGCAATTCGGCTGCCCGTTTCTCTTTCTCCTCGATTTGAAAAGCAATCTCTTTCCTGGCAACAGTCAACTTCATCTTTTCCCTTTCATAACGCCTGGTTTACCCTGTTTCTACAAGGTAATCATATTAGCTCACATGGCTTCTTTTTTAAGAGTAGTTAATAGAAACCCTGTATCACAAGGTTGTGGAATTGCCATCCGGTTTTTACCGGATGCTAGTACCTAATGCTAGGTAGAAGCGATATTATTCCAACTCAAACACAACCCTATACAGGCCGGTGCTTTCGTTCAAATCCTTCCCATCCTTTTTTACCAGTTTGAAACCATGTTTCTTCATGATGTCGATGGTTTGTTCGGCGGTGTAATTTTTATGATCTGGACTCAGGCAAATAGATTCGAGTATATAGATCCTTCCTCCTGGTTGAAGTTTTTTTCTCATGTCTTCGATCATTTCATCCATATAAGTGAATTCATGAAAAGTGGCGCTGAGAATTATTTTGTCGAAAAACTGATCCGGAAGATTGGTGAATTTTTCTGTACCGATGACGAATTCAAAAGTATTCGTATTTATTTTCTTGTATTTTTTTCTTTTTTTGATCTCCTTGTCGAAATTCTTTTTGTTAAGAGCTATGAGATCAATATCCTCTGCATAAAATGTAATACTATCGGTTAAAAGAGAAAGCCCTACCACATTCTCTCCGGTGGCTGCCCCAATCTCTACCACCACATCGCCCTTTTTAAACTCAAAAAAACCAAGCAGATCTTGCTCGTTCTCGAAATAGTTGGCAATGTTACCATATACCTTATACGAAAAAGCCGCTTTCGATTGTGAGTAGAGGGAATGAGTAAAGAGTGCTGATAGAAATGTTGCTGCAAAAAACAGATTGGTTTTCATGGTAGATATTATTCCTTCATTAGTTTTTTTACTATCCATCCATTCGTGGTTTCGATATTTAAAAAATAAATACCGGAACTTAGGTCTTCACGAAAAATGGTATGCAGGTTTTGATCGATGAAACTTTCTTCAATGAGTTGACCAATGGCATTGTATAAACGGATCTTCGTTTTTTGTTGGATGCCCTGAACCGATATATGATTGGTAAACGGATTTGGATAAACGCTGATGGATCCCTCCCATGGATCATCAATACCGGCACAACCATTTACAGTCATGAGAATGTTGTCTGTACCCGAACAACCATTCACATCTGTATACGAATACATAATGGTATGTGTTCCCACACCCGCAACATTCGGATCGAAGTTGGTTCCACTTACACCCGTTCCGGAATAGGTTCCACCAGCCGGTGTTCCTCCACTCAAGCTTTGTAATCCATCATTTATACAAACGGTGTCGATGCCCGGATATGTAAAATCAACGGTGGGTAATGGATTTACCGTAAAATAAATACTGTCGGCAGCCATACAACCTGTAGTGGTATTGGTTCCGGTGGCTACACCATACATGCTGATCGTTGGTCCATAACTAAAATTTGTTGTAGACGGACTTCCATTCCATGTATAGGTATCTGCTCCACTTAATGTAACCATTGACAAATCACCCTGACAAAGTATGCTATCGGTCGTGGTTGCATTTACAATCACAGGTGCCGGAGCTGTGATGGTGGTAGAAATAGTAGCGATGCAGCCTGCCATATCCGTAACGGTCACTGTATAATTACCAGCACAAAGATCTGTTAATGGAAAAGGGGTATAGGTATACACAGGGATTCCTCCGGTAGTCCAGGCAAAAATACTTCCATCACAGGTATCACTACAACTCGCAGGCGTTGGTGTAACATTGAGAACCGGATTACTTACGGTCACATTTAACGTTTGTGCTGCGGATGATCCACAACCATTGTTAGCGATCACCGAAATAATTCCACTTGATCCCGGTGTTGCATTAATACTGTTAGTGGTGGAAGAACCTGTCCAACCTGCAGGTAAACTCCAGGTATATGAACTGGCTGTTGGATCATTGGTGACCGAATAATTTTGCGGGATTCCAATACAAACTGTAGGGTTTCCAACCATAGAAGACGGGGTAGAAGGTGCGGATGCACTCACTGTGATCGCTAAGATCTGTGGGGCTGATGAACCACATGAATTATTTGCGGTAACTGTAATATTTCCTGATGTTGCAGATGAAGTTGTATTGATGGAATTGGTAGTTGAACTTCCTGTCCATCCTCCCGGTAATGTCCATGTATAAGAGGTGGCTCCGGGATCAATTGTAACTGAATAGGTGTTCATACTTCCGGCACAAATAGAAGCTGGTCCGGAAATAGGCCCGGGCTGTGCGGTTGAAAGGCAATCTGAATATTTTGTTACATATACATCAATGCCTCCTACAGAGGTAAGATTGGCAAGACCTGCACCTGCATCAAAATCGGTAGTAGCAGAAAAAGCGCCGGTAACATAAAAGTTACCAGATCCATCTGCAGTGATGGCTGGATCGCCATTGTTCGTGGCGAGTTGAATGGCCCAGGTAAAATTTCCTGAAGCATCCAGTTTACTCACATAAGCATCATAGGTATTGGAAGTCATATTAAAGTTTCCTGCACCCGGATCAAAATCAACTGTGTTCTGAAAATCTCCACCTGTGTATACACTATTATTTGCATCCAACGACAAAGAATAAGAACCATCAAAACCTGTCCCGCCAATTTGTTTTACCCAGACAAAATTTCCTCCTGTATCTAATTTAGAAACATAGGCATCGGTTGAACCACCGGAAATAAGGCTGGAAATACCAGCACCCGGATCAAAATCAACGGTCCCGCTAAAATATCCGGTTGAATATACATTGCCGGAAGGATCGGTTGATAGAGAAAAACCTGAATTGGTAATGGCGGTTCCTGTCATGTTTTTTGCCCAGAGAAAACTTCCTGCAGGATTTAGTTTGTTCACATAAATATCTTCACCCGATCCTGCAGATAATAAAACCGATCCTCCACCCGGATCGAAATCTGCATTGCCACTGAAGTTACCGGTGGTTAAAATATTTCCGGTTGGATCTAATGTAATATCAAAACCCTGATCCAGGGTGGTACCCCCTAAACGATAGGCCGAAACAAAGGTACCGGCTCCATCGAGTTTGCTGATAAAAATATCCAGGCTTCCGGCAGATACAAGATTAAAAGTAAAGGATGGATCAGGATCAAAATCTCCGGTGCTGCTAAAATAACCGGTTGAATACACATTCCCGGTTCCATCAATACAAACAGCGAGTCCTGCATCGTTTCCGGTACCTCCCATTCTTTTTGCCCAGAGAAAATTTCCTGCGGCATCTAATTTGCAGATAAAAGCGTCTCCCAAACCGGCGGAAGTTAAATTAATGATCCCAAAAGAACAGGTTCCATTAAAGGTTCCGGCTACATAAGCATTTCCGGCATCATCTACTTTGATTGATGCCGAATTATCGGCCACCACTCCGCCAATTTTTTTTGCCCAGACAAAATTGCCCATGGAATCTAGTTTGGAAACATATACATCTTGTCCACCGGTAGAAACCAGGTTAAAAGTTGTACCGCTGGGATCAAAATCCGCAGTTCCTCCGAATATGCCGGTACTATATACATTCCCGCTGGTGTCAACAGCTACCGATCTGCCGGATTCTCCACCGCTTCCGCCAAATTGTTTGGCCCAGGTATAGGCGGGGGATTGGGCATTGATGTTAACCGATAAAATACAGATGACAATGGATGTGTAGTAGAATTTCTTCATGGTTCTAAACTTTTGGGTTGATAACATAAAAGAGAAACCTGATTTAAATATAAGAAAAAAAATCGACTGATCAGAATGTACCGATTGGCAGTCCATTTGGCAATGGGCAATGCAATTTGGAGGGCCTCCGGATGGCTAAAAATCGACTGTGCCTACATTTAAAAAATTGCGAAATTTTTCCGGATCTTCTAATGGATTACGTCGAAGGTCGATGTCTGTTAGTTTAACCAGTGTTGGAATGCATAGAGGAAGTTCTTTGAGTTGATTATCACTGAGCCACAAGTTTTCCAAACACCTAAGATTTGTTAGTGAACAGGGAATAGAGGAAATTTGATTGTTACTCAATTCCAAAATCATCAGATATTTCAACTTCCATACCCCCGTTGGAATAGTTGTAAGGTTGTTATAGTTTAAATTGAGATAAGTTAAACTGGGCGGAAATTTGACGGAATTTGAAATCCTGACTGAAGGCATGTCATTGAAATCAAGTAATCTTAAGTTTTTTAATGAGCTTAAAGCTTTCGGAAACTTAGTAAAGCGGTTACCCCCCATACTTAATAAGAACAAATTGGTGAATTTATCAATGGAATCCGGGAGGGAGGTAAGGTTTTGATATGATATATCCAGTTGATAAACTTTTTCAGGGTTTTTAAATGCATCATCAAGAGAAGTATAGATACTATCCTTTTGGGTGTAAGATGTAATGGAGGCTACTGCTATAAAAATCAATAAGAGTATTATTCTCATCTTCTTAATGTTGGCTAATGTGCTACAAATAGCCGAAGTGGCGGGATTTTATTTCCTTTCGACTTTTCTGCCCGACTAATTTAGTAAAAATTCTTTATACTTAATGTAATGCCCGTCATTTAGGTCATTTGTTGCGAGGCCCTTTTTTGATGCATCCGTGAATCGGTGCTGTGTTAATCATGTTCAATAATAATTTTTCTGCTATAATAATTTTCTCCATCGTAAAATTTGACAAAATAGATCCCAGGTAGAATGTTTCCAACATTTATTTCTATTTCGGACTTGTCATAAATATTGTCTTCAAAAAACTTTTCTCCAACCATATTATAAATTTCAATAAATCCTTTATTTATAATATGGTTAAAGGCAATTGTAAAATAAGATATGGCCGGATTTGGAAATAGCTTCATACTATAGTGGGATGATTCAATATTATTTATTCCAATCTCAAAAATTGTAGAACAAGCAGTGTCAATGACCACAGGAGAAGTAAGTATCGGCAAATAATAAACTACCGATTGATTGGCAAAATCAAAATAATCATAGATGACTGAATCAACGTGCTGGGTGCTGGTGCTTCCCCAATAATTCAAATCTAAGTAAAGATTTGGGGCGCCATAAGGAATATCGTTATAAAGCTCATATTGGCAACTGGGATTTAAAAAGGTGTTATTCCTCATAAACAGAAAATCGTAGGAAGCATTACTATTTTGATCTCCCAGCATTTTAATAAAATTAGAACCTGTATTATTCGTAAAAATATTATCAGAAATTCGCAGACATTGCAAATTGGTAAAATTCAACAGATACATATTAAATTCGCAGCAAGAACCACCTAATGAGGAATTATTCCTGACTATATTATTTGCAAATATTAGTGTATCACCATATCCTACAGAATACCCAGCACCAGCCAGAATAACCGAAGGGCCTGTTGGGTTCATATTTCCTTCAAATAAATTATTAAAAATCAGTCCACCACTTATTGGATTATAATTATCACCCCAATGGATAGCTGGCCCATTTTGATTGTTGATAAACTTGTTGCATGTTAATGTGTCGTAATGTCCCAATAAATCTACCACAGTACCATAATTATTGATGAAATAATTGCCTGATATCAACGTATTATTAACCCCATTATTCGACCAGGAGATCGCCGAATTGTTTGAGGCAAAATAGCAGTTAATTACTTTGGACTGAATGGTATTATTTTGCTGCAACATGTTTATGCCGCCGGATAGATTATTAATGATGCTATCATTATACATTGAATAATGTTCTGTTTGGAAAAAAATGCCAAACCCAGTACAATTTTTTATTGACGATGAGTCTATGACTGCATGACTGCAATTGTAATATATACCGGATGCAGAACTATTCAAAATTTTGCATTGACTAAAATAAGGAGATGATTGTTCAACATCTATTGCACCATAACCCAATCCCCCGGCATAAATGACATTGCAATATTTCATAATTGTACCCGAAATATAATTACCATAAGCATCTATAGCAGCATCGGAGCATAAATCAGAAAAATGCAACTTAGCCCAGTCACCTGCGGCCGGACTTGCCTGGTTAGAGGTAAAGGTAATTCTGTTTCCAGGTGAACC
>JANWKQ010000081.1 GCA_025451295.1 Flavobacteriales bacterium
AAATCATGCTCGAAATAGAGGAAATCCTTTTTCATTTTGGATCTTTTGCTCAGGTCTTCCAGCAGGTAGGTATTTTCCTTGATCCTGAATGACCCAACGATCATCGCCACAATGAGACCACCAAACATAAAGAGGATAAGTTTCTTATGATTGATAACCCAGGTGAACATTGTAAGTAAAAAATTCTGCCAGGTGAATTTAGGTCTGAGGCTACCAAATCTGCGTGGAGGTGGTAATAAATATAACATGGCCGGTAAGACCGTATAACCAATAACAAATGAAAAGACTACCCCCGCTGCGCAGTATATCCCAAAATCATCAATGGGTTTGATTCCTGATGTGGGAAGAGTGGCGAAACCGGTAAGCGTGGTAACTGTTGTTAAAATATTGGCAAGACCTACATGGGTAATTGTATCTTTTAATGCTTTTGTTTTTTCCCATCCGTCTTTTATATGGTCCATATATTTGGTAACCACATGTACTGCCACCGACAACCCGGTTACCACCAGAATGGTTGGAACTGAATTGGCCAGTACATCCATGTCTTTGCCGGTAAGTTCCATTAAGGCCATGGTCCATATAACCACCAATCCAACTACGGTTACAGGTAACAATACACCCGTTGGTGACCGGTAAATAATGGTCATCACAATAAAAATGACAACGAATGCAGCTATTAAAAGGAGGACGATGTCAACCTTCATCACACTGGTATAGTAGGCCTGACCTATAGAACGGCCACCGAGATGATATTCATCGAAACCGAAAACCTTTTGGAGGGCGGAGATATCTTCGGAGATTTGTTTGCAATCGAGATCGGTAATCTTTTCTGTATGTGCAATAATAATACAAACTGATTTTCCATCCTTACTGAACATATTTCCCACCAGTTCCTGAGTTCTGAAAATACGGCTGGAGTCGACGGCATAGGTAACAGGGTTATCATACCGGAGATAAGGAATTTCATTGGTGAATCCCATGAGGGGATCCCGTATCGTTTCTTTAATAGTGACAGGTGAAACAACCTCTTTTACATTTTTAATGGTTTTTAATGTATCACTAAGTCGTTTTACTTTGGATAGAAATTCTTTTTCAAAGATCCCTTCATTGTTTTTTATACCGATGAGTATAAAATCGTTGTCGGTACCAAATTTTTTTCGATGTTCATTAAAAAAATCAGTGTCCTTATCGTGGCGTGGGAAAAAATTTTCGAAATTATAATCGAACCCGATCTTGGTAATTCTCCAAAGCGCCAGACCGGTTATAATACCGGCGATAAGGAGAATTATAATACTGAGTCGCTTATACATAGCCCAAAGTGAATAAAAACTGAGCCAAAATAGGAAAGATATTTTAAAGGAAAAATGCCCATAATCAAATTTATTTAGCTATATAACAGGTCCTTGGATCGGCTGATGCAGTGGTTTTATACCACCAGGGCAGGCCCCGATCGCCATCAGGCGAAGCCCGAGGAGTTAGCGGACAACAGGAAAAGACACAAAAAGAGTTCAAATGTTCAAAAATTCAGGGTCCTCCAACGCTTGAACTACTGGATAATCTGGGAGATCAATGCCACAATGAATATACTCAGCAAAAACCAACCGATAAAGCCTTCGATGATGCTCAAATATCGCATCGCCTCGCTTCTTGGCAGGTCACCATAGCCCAGGGTAGAAAAAGAGTTCAGACTCATGGTGAATGCATCGAAGACCCGGATCAACATGATCTTTAAAAGTAAAATACCAATCCAGCAACTCACCAAAATAGCAATCAGATATCTTTTTGTTTTTTTAGCGTCCTTCCATCTTCCCAGGATCTTATGGCCCATTCTGAAAAAGAACATCGATTGAAAACTAAGTTTGGGACGTGTAAGATTCAATCCAAAAAGCCGGTAATACCCTGGTAGGATCTCTTTATTCTCATCTATATATTTTCTGAGTTCAATGGCTGAATTCTGCTTATCCTTCAACGGGATCATCATCTCCCCTATTTCAATCAATGTTTTATTATCCGTAAAATATTTTCCAAAATTCCGGAAAACAAAACGGATGTCCTTATGTTCGGTAGTGTCAAAATTCCAGAGATAGATCATGAACAAAACGGTAAACACCAACATCACAATAAGTGACCAGGCAAGCGATTTTAATGGATTGGTCCCATAATCACAAAATATCTTCAGGAATATATTCATGAACCAGTTGAACCATGTTTCAGTCGAAAAATTTTCTTTTATTTCTCTCTGCATATACTTGGTCTCAATATTCTTCCACTCAACATAACAGGCGTTGGCCGACCTCCGGTTACCCTGCTGTTTATAGCTACTATAAAACAATGCATAAACGCTGATAAGGGTCTCGAAATCGTATTTGTTTTGGTTTTTTACAATATGATCACCATTGATGAATTCACCTTTATCATCTTTAATGGCAATTTTTTTCTTGGCAAAAATTTTCCAATCAAGTTTTGCGTTGGTCGAATTGAAATTGATTGCATCGGCTACAATGGTGGTTACTTTTGAATCGATGAATTTGAACTGGTTGGCAATATCACCAAATGCAAGATCAATCGGCACATTCACATCGCACCGGTTAAACTCAAGCGATTTATAGGAACTATGCACCAGATTAATATACATACTGTTTTTAAAAGCGGTATCATTAACCGGTGCGAAATAGCAATCCTCGAAGATGAGATCATATTCCTGTTTGTTCTCGGCAAACTGAAAGTATGGCGGTATCCTGCTTAGGTAACCTATCAAATATTGTGATTCATTTACCCGGGGGTTCTTTAAAAATTCCTCATTGTAAAGGAATTTACATTTGGAGAATTTTAAATGTTGGTTAACAGTAGAACCTTCTACCAGTGCAAATCCACGTTCAAAGGTGCAATTCTCAAATTCGATAAAATCAATCTGGTTAAGATTGGTAGATAAAAACGAACTTTTGAATACGCAATCCTTGAAAAGGAACTTGATGTTACGGCTGTGATGGATTGAAAATGCCTCCTCGAAAACCATGTTATTAAAAAGCAACCAATACACCTCATCAAAAGTACATTGAGTAAAGTCTACACTTTTGGTTACATGGATCACCTCACCGCCTTTGGCATATCGCTGATCCCAGAGATCGTCAGTGGTACGGTTGAACTGAAGCACCATATCATCATACAAACAAAACCCATTAATGGATAGATAAGCTCCCATCCTACCCTTCGAATGGTCGCTGAACTCCATTTTTTCATCATCCAGAATGGCGTTAAAAAAATCTGCAAAAGAAATGGTCTTGCCATCCAGCCTGCTTGCAAGTGAATCGACATAAGTGGTTAGGGAAATAAGTAGAAGGAGAATTATTTTTCTCATGAATAGAAAAACCTTTTCTCAAAAATAGCAATTCAGCCGGAATAAACTAGTTATGTTTCTTCTTTGCCAGGTTTTTAAATGCTTCCAGATATTCTTCTACCGAGTTGAGCAGTTTTTTTACATCCTGGTCCTTGGCTTCCGGATAAATGGCTTTCACCTGTTCTTTGGCTCGCTGAATCGTATTTTTTGCCTCCTCGGTGTTGCCAGCAGCAAACTGATCAGCCATTACTTTAATGGATTGATTGAGGACCGCAATACAATAGAGCTTTTTGTTTTCAGCATCTGCTATCATTTCCAGCTCACCGGTATAAGGTTCCCAATCAAGATATACCTTCTCTGTCTCTGTTTCGGTGAGACCCGTTTCGGGGTTGGTATACTTGACCCGAATGATCACCGGCTGATTTTCAATGGTGGAATCAGGATTGATCAGATCAAATTTAGCTAATGCCAATTCGCATGATTCCGGATATAAATTGGGGATCTTAAATACGGCCGGATTTTTATCCGTTGCCACCGGATGATAGCCATACAATTGTTTATACACAATTTTTTCGTTGTATTCCACTTCTACCGTAACATCAGTAGCCACGGGAGATAGGGAGGCAATCATTCCATTTACAAATACACTGTCATAACTACCTTCTGAATCGACATAAAAAAGTTTGCCTTTCCCATTCGTGGCTAAAATAGATAACAGCGCATAATTAAAATCCTGACCGATGCCCACAGCACTGCACTCAATATTTGAATATGGTTTTTGAGCATCTTCCAGCACCTGTACCTCGTTCATATCCCATCCATCGGTCATAAGGATCACCTTATTCACCAGTTTTGAATTGTAGTTATTGGTAACAAACGTATAGGCCTGTTGCATGGATTCTAACATACTGGTTCCACCACCCGGTTGAATATCATTGATCAAACTTATAATAGCTGCACCATTGGTTCCGATTTTTTGCGGTGGTAATACAACGGTCATCAATTCGTCATACGTTAGGATCGACAAGGTAGCATCGGTTGGTAGTTTCGGGATCATTTGCATGAGTGCATCCTTTAATCGTTCAATGCGATCATATCCGGCCATTGATCCACTCTTATCAATCACGATGGAAATGTTCAATTTAGGTGTTGCGGGTTTAAAATTCGTATTCACCCCAATTTCCAAAACGGCTTCTTTAGAATTTTTGTTTATTTTCCCCTGAAAGGAAGCATGTATACCGATCTTTTTCTTTTTTGGAAATTGCTTGGTGGCAAAAGCATGAAAATCTTTTAAAAAGATCTCATCCGATTTTGGTATAAATAATTCAGGATGTTCGAGTTTTGGATTAGGCACATAGGTAAGCAACATGCTTCTTGTTGAACTGGAACCACCATAAGACATCGTAAGATCCACCACATCCACATCTTTTTCATAGTTAAAGTCCACCATATATTTTTTACGGATAGGAAGCATCATCTCAAGAATGCCTTCGCTATTGGTAGCGCCCTGGAATACCTGCGTACCTTTTACATCCCATAAATACACATCTTCATTCACCGCAGGTAATCCGCCTTTGATCACTTCCAGTTTAAAATATTGAAAACCCGTTGCCGGTTCTGTAATTCCATTTAATTCCTGAACAATTGTGTCATTTTTGATGGTTTGTGTAAAAAGTGGTGGCTGATATCGAATGGTTTCGGTGATCTGAAGTCCATCCCGATCCGGCATATCCGCATAGCTTACATTCATTATTCCAGCCACATCAATGTCAAAACTTTTTCCTGACTTCACCCAAAACCAGGCATTCCCTTTATAATCGGTAGTAGCCAATATCATTGATTTCTCTGCAACATCCACGATGCTTACTTCGAGATCGGCCTGAACTTTGCCATTTCTATCGACCACGTTAATGGCAACCACATTATAACCATCCGGGGGCATTGAGCCTTTCACATATTCAGAAGTATTAGAAACAAAACCATCCCGTGAAAAAATTTGTTTGGTGAGCCGGTTAGCCATTTCCGGATCATAGGTTTCCATCATGCTCATTTCTCCATTACCCCGTTCCGGCATCTCAATCATTTTGCGCATCTGAAAACCATTGACAAAAATGGCCCATTCCTTCCCTGTTGTTAAAGTGGTGGTAACCACACCGGCTGGTGTTGTTGTAAGTTCTACTTTGCCAAGATTAGCGGTTTCTTTCAGCGTAATTTTTGCTCCACCCAAGGCGGCTCCCTGGTTGTCCATAAAGCTTAGCGTAACTTTCATGGTGGACTGGCTGTATGCAATGGATAATAGACAGCACAGGCTAATGGAAAGAAATATTCTCATAGCAGATTGTTAAGGGGGTTCAATATATAACAAGAAAATATAGAAAATAGTATATAAATAATGATCTACCTATTAATAGGTAGTTGTAAACATTTCTAGCTTGTTTCGATCGATTGGAAAAGCTAAGGACATGCGATGGCATAAAAAGGAAATGATTACTTTAGTGATCCAAACCGAATTATTTGCTCCGGAAAAAATTTAAACAAAGAGCACTGGAAACCGAACCTGATTTCAGGTATCGTGGCAAGGAACCTTCCAGAATTGAGGCTTTCAGTGATGATGTGCTGGCATTTTGCGTAACGTTACTGATCGTTTCTTTATCTGTGCCTGAAACTTTTTCAGATCTGGTGAAAGCATTCAATGGTCTTTTTGGGTTTGCCATCTCGGTTTTAATGCTTTTTGGTATATGGTATGAACATTATATTTTTTTTATGCGATATGGTATTAGCGATAAAACCACCATTTATCTTAATGGTCTTTTATTATTTACTATCCTGATCTATATCTATCCGCTGAAATTCCTGTTTTCCTTCTTCGCCTCGTTAATAGGGATCCTTTTCAACCATTTCGTAAATGGTATTGATGCGGATGCTGGTTTAAATCACTTATTTACCCATGTAATCAAACCAGATCAAATGCCATGGCTGATGGTTATCTATGGTATTGGGGCCGCTGCTGTTTTTATCATATTCGCATTGATGTACCGCAATGCCTGGAAAAGAAGGGAAGAATTGGCACTTAACGAGGTTGAAAAGCATTATACCAGATGGAGCATTTATAAGAATTTATGCATGGCTGCCCCACCCTTTCTATCAGCCATAGTAACAATGGCAACCATGGGTTATTCTATTGCGCTTGCTTCCGCCCTCTCCGGGACTTTATACGGACTCTATGGAGGTATGGCTCTGTTCGGTGTACTGGAAAAAAAAGCGAAGAAAAAAATCCTTAACAACCCTGATCCCGCTTAGGTTTTAGCATCGCTGCTACCTTTTGATCAATTGGAAATGTAAGCGATTGTGGGTCCAGTGTATCCAAAGCCTGCCATAACAAGTATTGTTCAGAACATTCGTCTTTAAACAAAGTATTCACTTGGATCTCGTCAATCAATGGCTGCATCGTATAGTAGATACTCATTACCTGTGTATCCTGATGAAAAGCACTTGCTACAAAAAAATCGGTGGTATAAAAATGTTCCACCACCGTTATGTGCATATTGAATTCTTCCTGCATTTCTCTTTTCAAACATTCAATGGTTCCTTCCCCAAATTCCAGTCCACCACCAGGAAATTTCAGCATTTCCTTATCTCCATGTTTTTCTTTCGATAACAATACCTTTCTGTCTTTTACAAAGATCCCGTAAACACGTATGGTAAAGTTGGCTTGCATCCTATAAAAAAGGACGGACCTTCGTCCGTCCTGCTTCTCAATATTTAATATCGATTATTTAATGATCACACCATTTGCTGTAAATGCATAGGTGGTGTTGGGCTCCGTGATAGAATCTATAGCGGCTTGTGATTTGTTGGCATCCTTGGCTTTGTGTTTTAACCAGTCAACCGATTCAACGGTTTTATAACAATAGCCTTCCATGATCGCAGTTTTACCACCGGCATCCTTGGGCATAAAGAAAGAATAATCCTTAAAGTTAACGGACATGGTTTGATCTCCACATTCTACATCCATCCAGCAACCTTTCTTCTGACAAACTTCTTTAATGGTAGCGGAGAATTTAACCTGAGCACTGTCCTTATCTGCCATGAATGCCATCAGATCTTTGCTCTGCATCGCATTGTCTTCTGTTATGGTGTCTCCAAAATACTGTAAGGTGGTTTTCGTACTATCCTTGTCATTTTTTGGTCCTGCGTTTTTTGAACCACATGACGCTAATACCAGTACGCAAGCAAAAATAAAAATTGATCTCTTCATATATTGTTTTAATTTATTGCAATTATCTCCAAACATGGCCCCGTAGTGCCCACCACATCGGACTCTTTCCAAAGGTCCAGCCCAAAGATACAAAACCCATATAACTTCCGGTACTGAAGCGGGTATTTCCATTGTTTAATGGGCTGTCTGTTTGGTTAGTAAATGTTGCCAAACCCATACCCGCCTTAATAAATACATTGTCACTGGGCCAGAACCGCATATAAAACTGCGAATTGAGATTCCCGAAATCATTATGTCCAAACAACATGAGATTGAAATTTTCAGGCGAAACAGATTGGGTACTGCCGTAATTCCCCGTGGAGGCTGAATAATAAGCCCCGTCTGCCTTAGGTCCCCACGAAGCACCCACCAGATCGATGTTCATTCCCGCATCCCACCACTCTAAAAGAGATACATCAAATATAAATTGAAGATTCACAAAATACACGGTTTGATGCTCCATGGTTAGCGTATCAAACGCATTGTTAGTACGCTGTGGTGGTGCCGTATAATATTTCTGGTCCCAGTAATTGGCCACATTCATTCTCAATCCAAAACCAAACTTGATCCTATTCTTAGCAACCCCAAAAAGCTTGTCCCATTGCACTGAATTGACCAGCACCGTTTCGCCTAAACCGATCGACATATCCAGATAATGATTTTCACGCCAAAGGCCATTTTTTTTGGTGGAATCCCCATCAGCAATTGAAAAACACAGGGGAACCAGTAGAAAAAATAAGCAAACAGATAAAAAGACACTCCTCATGCAGTAAAGATAAAAAGGTTTTTTATTGTTGCCTAAAAGATTTTTCACGGCTGGTTGTAACGAAGGACAATTGTCCATGGCTTCG
>JANWKQ010000082.1 GCA_025451295.1 Flavobacteriales bacterium
AATTCAGCATATTTCTCCTCTGCCGTTTTTTCGGGAGTTACCGCTTCCGTATCTGCCATATCTTCAGATTTATCAATCGTTTCCTTTTTATTTTCCTTGTTCTTATCGGAATTTTCAGGTTGTTCGTTGGACTGATCGATCATTTCCTCTTTACTCATAGTACTTTCCAGATTTTTTGCCATTTCAGCTGCAAATATAGTGAACAAACACTTTGCCGAACCGGGTTTGGCGACAAAATGACAGTCAGAAGAGAGCAGTTGGGGGCTAAATGGATCTATTTCAATTTGAGGATGATCCTGAAAGTGGCTCCTTTTCCGGGTTCGCTGGATTTCACGAAGATCTTTCCCCGATGATATTCGTCTACAATACGTTTTGTTAATGATAGGCCAAGACCCCAACCTCGCTTTTTGGTTGTATATCCCGGCCGGAAGATCATTTTATGCTGATTTTTAGGAATTCCTTTACCCGTATCACTCACATCAATGATACAGAACTGATCATTTTGTACCTGCATTTCAATGGTTATCTTTCCGGCTCCCGTGATTGAGTCGATGGCATTCCTGAAAAGATTTTCAAGCACCCATTCGAATAAAGGTCGGTTGAGTGGAAGGATGATCATATGCTTGGAGGCATTGATGTATTCATAGGAGATCTTTCCACTGGTGCGAAGTTTCATGTAGGCGATAATACCAGATAGAACTTCGTCCATGTTTTCGTCCTTTAATTCTGGGGTAGATCCGATCTTACTGAAACGTTCTGTTACTATTTGTAATCTGGCAATATCATTTTCCATTTCTGCAATGGCTTCAGGATCGGCATTTTTTGATTTGAGAATTTCCACCCAACCCAACAATGAAGAAAGAGGTGTTCCTAGCTGATGTGCTGTTTCTTTACTCATACCAACCCATACCTGATTTTGCTCCGACCGACGTGAAGTACTGAAAAGAAGATACGAGATAATGAGGAAAATACCAACAATAGCGAGAAAAATAAATGGGAAATACCGAAGTAATCTCAATACATACGAGTTCATGTAGAATATATAATTGGTATTGCCTTTGGAAAGTTCTACAGCAAACATATTGTGGCCTTTCATTTTGTCAATCAACTGCTGAGAGGAAATATTTGACCCCATATCAAGTTCTTCGATATTTCCGTAGGCGATCACACTGTCTTTTTTCTCATTGGTAATAATTACCGGAACTGAAGCGGAATTAATAACCGTTTCTGAAATAAATGATTTAACCAGGTCATCAATGGTCATTTTCAGCTCCGAATAGATATAGGAATCATCGTAGTAAAGGCTTTGCTTCATTACGATATCAAAAATTTTATAAGAAACATCGAGTGGTTTATTTTTTTCCTTAAAGCGGACCAGTTCTTTTTGTAAGAAAGTGGTATCTTTTAATTTATCTTCCGGGAAATTATTGTAAAAGGTGATCTCTCCTTTTTCATTGGTAATGATAACAGGGATCGTGGTATTATTGGATATGATCTTTGTGGGCCAGTAAATGTCATCGAGATTCTCGGTTTGGGCAATATTCATATTAGCCTCCGCCCAAAGCTCGATGTTTTTTCGGTCCTCCACTTCGAAAATTTTAAAAATGCTATCGGTTTTATGTACAAGTTTAGCCCGGTTGGCAACCGCCTCAGCCCAAAGTCTTACCTTCTCCTGTTCCTGCTTTGCGATCTTATTCACCAGATAATTTGAATAAATGAGGGTAGCGATCACGATTATGAAGGCTGAGATTCCCAACCACAACTTCCAACGGTTCTTTTGCTGATAGATATTCAAAATGCCCCTAATTTGGGTGTAAAGTAAAAATAAATCTTCATTGCTATAACTGGGAGCCGGTAATATTATTATCCGAACCCACCTTATAAGGAAATTTTCACCCCTTTGGATTAATTAACCGGACCATGTGGAAAGAAATGATAATAAAGTCGTGAACCACCAGCTATTTATAGGAAATTTGCGCTATGGGCAGAAGAGAGGATAATTATAATAAACGCAGGTTACGGATGGCCTATATAACTTCCGTATTTAGTGTAACCATGGTGCTATTTGTTTTAGGAATTCTGGGTGGTATTCTCATCAGCGGAAAAAAGTTAGCGGAATATGCCAAGCAAAATCTCAAGTTACAGGTTTTTTTAAATATCGGTGCGGACCCTGAAAAAGCTGCAGAGATCAAATCATTTATTCTTACCAGTGAATATGTTTCAGATGTAAGGCTCATCACTCCGGAAGAAGCTTTGGAGGAATATAAGCAGAAAATGGGTGAAGATCCTATGGAATTGCTTGATGAGAATCCATTGCCAACTACACTGGAAGTGAGTCTAAAGTCGCAGTATGCTAATAATAAGACCATACCGGAGCTTGAAAGCACTATTTTAACAAAGTACCCGGATGATGTGGCTGAAATTTTTAAAGATGTAAATCTGATCAATGATGTAAATGTGAATATTGCGAAGATCGGCTATATTTTACTTGGCGTTTGCCTTTTACTTTCGATTATCATGATCGCATTGATCAACAATACCATTCGTTTGGCCATCTTTTCAAAAAGATTTTTAATAAAGACCATGCAATTGGTTGGTGCTACCGGTAAATTTATTCGTAAACCGTTCATCAGAGCCGGTACTTCACAGGGATTGATAGGAAGTATCATCAGCAGTGCTGCCCTTACCTGTATCCTTATTTGGGTCAAATCGGCACTTCCCGGCTTATTCAACGGGTCCGACTATCTTCTGTTTGGAGGATTGATCGCGGGTATTTTCCTGTTAGGCCTTTTTATATCCTATATTTCCACCAGATTTGCCGTTCAGAAGTTTCTCAAGCTAAAGATGGACGAGCTATACTAGACTGGAACACCGAAGATGACTTCGGTTAATCTGAAGTCTTCGGTCTTCCGGCTTCCGACTTTATTATTATATTTGTAACCTAAATAAGAGCATCATGGCTGCCGAAAAAAAACCTACAACACCTCCAAAAACAGAACGCAAGTTTTTGTTTGACAAGCGAAACTATATATTGTTTGGACTGGGTGCTTTATTGATCATCGTAGGTTTCATGATGATGGGAGGAGGAGGATCCACTGATCCAAATGTATTTAATCCGGCTGTTTTTAGCGCAAGCAGAATTACGATTGCACCGATCCTGGTTTTAAGTGGTTTTGTGGTGACTGTCTTTGCGATCATGCTTAAACCAAAGCAATAACTTCATTTTTTAGATGAGTATTTTTCAGGCGATCTTATTAGCGATTGTTGAGGGTCTTACTGAATTCCTGCCAGTTTCTTCTACCGGACACATGATCCTTACTTCGAGTATCATGGGGATATCTGATGAGGCGTTTACCAAGCTATTCGAGATATCTATCCAGTTCGGGGCTATTCTGGCGGTGGTTGCTCTATATTGGAAGAAATTTTTCAACTTTAAAAATTTTCGTTTTTATCTAAAACTTTTGCTGGCCGTAATTCCTGCTTTGGTGTTTGGGATGTTATTTGATGATTGGATAGACCGTACACTGGGTGACCCTATTTTTATTGCCTCAGTGCTTTTGATTGGTGGTATTTTTTTATTGTTTATCGATTCTATTTTCAAAAAAGGAAAAATTGAAGAGGAGGGGAAGGTGAGTATAGTAAAGGCAATGATCATTGGAACTTATCAATGTCTGGCCATTTTATTTCCAGGACTTAGCCGAAGCGCAGCTACCATCATTGGAGGAATGCAACAGGGACTTACAAGGAAGGCAGCGGCTGAATTTTCTTTTTTTCTGGCGGTCCCAACAATGGCTGCCGCTACCGGATATAAAATGTATAAGTTCATCGACTCCAATGGAATGTTTAGCGGAGAACAGATCAAGTTACTTGCTATTGGAAATATGGTTGCTTTCATTGTAGCTCTTTTAGCAATCAAATTTTTTGTCAGTTTTCTTACTAAACATGGTTTCAAAATATTTGGGATTTACCGGATCATTGTGGGTGCAGTGATCCTTATTTTGGCTGCTTTTGGATATAATCTTCAGGCATCGTGAAGACTGATTTCAACTTTGAGGACGGAGAGATCCTGTTGTTTGATAAACCTTTTGACTGGAGTTCTTTTGATCTGGTTCAATAGGTTAGAAACATCATCAAGAAAAACATTGGAAAAAAAATAAAGATCGGTCATGCCGGGACGCTTGATCCGTATGCTACTGGATTACTAATTCTGTGTACTGGAAAAATGACCAAAATAATCGAAGAAATCCAGGAACAACCCAAAACATATTCTGGTATCATTAAACTGGGGGCTACCACCGCTTCTTATGATCTCGAATCAGAACCAGATACTTTTTTCCCGATTGACCATATAACCGATGAACTTATTCAGACAACCATTGGCGGTTTTGTTGGGGAGCAGGACCAAATCCCACCCATTTTTAGCGCCAAAATGATCAATGGTACACGGGCCTATGAACTGGCAAGAAAAGGTGAGGTTCCGGTTATGAATCCTAAAAAAATTGAAATTTTCGAATTCATGGCCAACCGAACAAGTGAAGACGAGCTTAGCTTCATTGTGAAATGTACAAAGGGAACTTATATCCGTTCTCTGGCTCATGACCTGGGATTGGCGCTAAAATCCGGTGCTTACCTCGCATCATTGCGACGTGATGGGATTGGGAATTATAATTTATCCGAAGCCTTTACTGTGGCTGGGTTTGAGGCTTCTCTGGCTGGGCATTAAAAAAAACTTCCTTTCCTCCCTTAATTTTCATACTTTTGCAACCCATTAAAATAGTCCTTACGTAATGAAACTTTCACAGTTCAGATACAAAGAGCCGACAGATCTTATTGCCCAGCAACCGGCCGCTGAAAGAGATAAAGCCCGCCTTATGGTGGTAAATCGCAAAACAGGTAAAATCGAGCATAAAGTATTCGGTGATATTCTCAAGTATTTTGATGACGGGGATGTAATGATCCTCAATAATACCAAGGTTTTTCCGGCACGTCTCTATGGAAATAAAGAGAAGACCGGAGCGAAGATCGAGGTTTTTCTTTTAAGAGAACTGGATCATGACAGCAAGTTGTGGGATGTTCTGGTTGATCCGGCCAGAAAGATCCGTATTGGGAACAAACTTTATTTTGGTGACAATGATATGCTGGTTGCCGAGGTAATCGATAATACCACTTCCCGGGGTCGTACACTCAGGTTTTTATATGATGGTGACGGAAATGACTTTAGAAAATTGTTGGATGAACTTGGATATACCCCACTTCCAAAATATATCAAGAGAGAAGCAACGCTGGATGATCGTGAACGCTATCAAACGATTTATTCTAAAGTGGAAGGAGCGGTAGCTGCTCCTACCGGAGGTCTTCATTTTAGCAGAGAGTTAATGAAAAGAATGGAGATCAAAGGCGTAACTTTCGCTGAGCTCACTTTACATATTGGGTTGGGTGCATTTCGTCCGGTAGAAGTAGAAGATCTTACCAAACATAAAATGGATTCTGAGGAAGTAGATATTCCAGAATCAATTATCAATACCGTTAACAATGCGATCGACAAAAAGAAAAAAGTTTGCGCCGTAGATACTTCAGTGATCAGGGCGATTGAATCTTCCGTTTCAACAGATGGTCATTTGAAACCATATACCGGGTGGACCAATAAATTTATTTTCCCTCCTTATGATTTTAGTATTGCAAATTGTTTGATCACTAATTTTCATCGCTCGGAATCAACATTGTTTATGATGGTGGCTGCCTTTGCGGGACTCGATCTTCTACAGGAAGCTTATAGAGAAGCGATCAAGGAAAAATATCGGTTTCTTTCGTATGGCGACGCCATGCTTATTTTATAATCAACCAAAATTGTAGGTCATGTACGTAGACAAGTTCCAATTTCATGATTATTATCTGGTAGATGAATTACTCACTGATGAGCATAAGCTCATTCGTGAAACGGTAAGAACCTGGATAAAAAAATCAGTTTCACCAATTATCGAGGAATATGCACAGAAATCTGAGTTTCCTTCGCAGATCATAAAAGGTTTGGCTGAAGTAGGAGCATTCGGTCCTTATATTCCTCAGGAATATGGTGGAGCGGGTCTCGATCAGATCTCCTATGGTATTATTATGATGGAATTGGAAAGAGGGGATTCTGGAATCCGATCTACTGCATCAGTGCAATCGAGCCTGGTCATGTATCCGATTTTTTCTTACGGAACGGAGGCGCAAAAGAAAAAATATTTACCCAAATTAGCCACAGGTGAAATGATGGGATGTTTTGGATTAACTGAACCGAATCATGGTTCTGATCCAAGTAGCATGATCACCAACATTAAGGACATGGGTGATCATTATGTATTGAATGGTTCAAAAATGTGGATCTCCAATGCCCCTTTCGCAGATATTGCAGTTGTTTGGGCAAAAGATGAAGAAGGAAAGATCAGAGGGTTGGTAGTTGAAAGAGGAGATCCCGGTTTTACTACACCTGAAACACATAGTAAGTGGTCGTTGAGGGCATCTTCTACCGGCGAACTTGTTTTTAATAATGTAAAAGTTCCGAAAGAAAATATTTTTCCTGATGTGAAAGGACTTAAGGGTCCGTTGGGTTGCTTAAACTCTGCGAGATATGGTATTTCCTGGGGAGCTATTGGAGCCGCATTGGATTGTTATGATACTGCCCTGAGATATTCGAAGGAAAGAATTCAGTTTGGAAAACCGATTGGTTCTTTTCAGTTACAACAAAAAAAACTGGCCGAGATGATCACCGAAATTACCAAAGCACAGTTGCTTACCTGGCGTCTTGGGGTTTTAAAAAACGAAAACCGGGCAACACCGGCTCAAATTTCCATGGCTAAACGCAATAATGTGAACATGGCACTGCAAATTGCCAGAGAAGCCCGCCAAATACTTGGTGCTATGGGAATTACGGGTGATTACAGTATTATGCGCCATATGATGAATCTCGAATCAGTGATCACGTATGAGGGTACACATGATGTGCACTTACTCATTACTGGGATGGATGTTACAGGCATTTCTGCCTTTTCCTGATCTTGAAAATTCAAAATAAAGTGAGTAACTTTACGTTTACTAGTTATTCAGTTTAAAGAACGAACCCATGAAGAAAATAATAATTACATTATTTATTAGCTTTTCGCTGCTTTTGATCGGCTGCGATCCTGCAGAGCAATATCCAATCTCCTATAAAATTAACGGTACTACCTGGTATGCATCTTCGGCAGCTGCATTCGAGACAACTGGTAACAATATTTCGGTGAATGCAATCAGCACCTTACAAAACCAAAAGAAAACGGTATTCTTTTTTACACAGTATAATGTGGGAACATATCAACTGGATCACATCAACAATGACTTTATGTATGTGGATAGTGATACTTCGAATGGTTGGTATGCTCAATCCCATAATCCTGCTACCTTAATCATCACCGAATTTAATGCGAGTGATAAAAAAATAGTAGGTGAATTCTATGGACAGCTATACAATGCTGCGCTTACTGATTCAATTTTAATCACGGACGGTAAGTTTCATTTGTTTTATCAATAGTACAGTAATTGGTAAATAGTAATTGGTGATTCGGAAAATCTTTTTCCGATTTACTAATAGCACATTACCATTTACTAAAACTTGGGCGGCTTTTCCCGCTTTCCGCTATATGGCTCGTTTTTTTTGCAAAAACACGGCCGATGCCGCTTCAATCGGGGCCGCTACCCGCCAGGGTGAATTGTTCAAGTTCTCAGGATTTATATGTTAATTATTTGGTTTAGTCGATTTTTTTTTTTCACCTTCACAATATAAACTAAATCTGTATGAAAAAACTAACTCTATTGTTTCTGCCCTTACTATCTGTAATGGGAGCTTTTACTCAAAGCAATAAATGGGATATTACTGGCAACAGTTCCGGGATCAATGATTTTATCGGGACAACCAATTCACAGGCATTGGTTTTTAAAACTGATAATCAGGTAAGGCTTAAAATATCCCCAACAGGAAACGTAATTGTAAAAGATTTGGAATCCACAACGGGCGGTTTGGTTAAAGTGAATGACAATGGAAAACTTGGCAGAGTGGATTATCCCAACAACGGAGCGCATTTTTTTGATGGTAACGGAAATTTTACACCTCTTAACAATATCGTTGGCTGGAGTATGAGTGGTGATTTGGTTACGTTGGGGGCAAGTAAAAAGGTAGGAATCGGTGTATCAAATCCAACTATGCAGCTGGAAGTTTTGGGTGATGCGAGTATTACTGGGGCGTTGCATGTGAAGGATAGTCTGAAGGTAGGAGATTCCTCTATGGTCATTGTAGGTAACTCTATTTATACTGACAATGCCACAATGCGAATTAACTGCAGCCCATATTATGCCTACAATACGGTGTTAAATGGCCTGGATGCTACCAACACACGTGTCGGAATTGGTGCACTTAATCCTGTTGGCAAAGTAACCATAAGAGAGGGTAATAATAACCATGTTTCCTTTGGGGCTGATTATTTGAATGGCAATGTTGGAATGATGATTAAAAGTCATAAAAATGTCACGACCACGCCAATAAACATGTCAAATGCTTCTCCAGCAAATCTATCACTTGTTGCGAATGAATTTAATTTTTATGCTGATGGCCATATTGTTCCAGACATGCGGATACGAACTGATGGAAAAATAATCATTGGAAGTCCTACCAATATTACTTCCGCTCCCGCTGGCTATAAACTATATGTGGATGATGGAATATTAACAGAGAAAGTTAGGGTTGCGTTATGTTGTGGAAGTGATTGGTCCGATTTTGTATTTGCTCCCGATTATGAGTTACTATCTCTAGAAGAAGTAGAATCCTATATTGATGATAATTGTCATTTACCTGGAGTACCTTCCGCTGAGCAGGTAGTTAACGAAGGAATTGATGTAGCTAAGATGGATGCATTATTATTGCAAAAGATTGAGGAACTTACTTTATACGTAATTCAGTTGGATAAGGAGAATAAAGCATTGAAAAGGGAGATTGATGATTTAAAAAAATAGAATCATTCGAAACAGCTAAAATTCTATTTTATGAAAACAAAAAATGTATTAATCTTTGGCATCATCTTCATTCTATCAAAT
>JANWKQ010000083.1 GCA_025451295.1 Flavobacteriales bacterium
AGTTGCTCCTGTATTTAATAACACCCCTCCTACCGGAGCATTAAACCATTCATATGTTCCACCGGGTGCCGTGGCAGTTAATGTAGCACTGTCTCCAGCGCAAATAGTTGTTCCTGGAACTGTAGGAGCTACCGGAGTAGCATTTACGGTAACAGTAACTGCGGTTCTCGGACTTGTACAACCTGCGATGGTAGTTTGCACATAATATGTAGTCGTAGTTCCCAAAACAGGTGTTGTATAGCTGGCACCGGTTTGTAATAAGGTTCCTCCAACAGGAAGATCATACCATTGATAGGTTCCTCCAGGAGCAGTTGCAGTTAATGTTGCCGTCGTTCCTGCGCAAATAGATGCTGGTAAGACGGTAGGTGCAGCAGGAATGGCATTCACATTCACAATAGCAGAGGCGGTATCAGTCCCACAAAAACCTGTAACCGTTAACAGCACATTAAATGTTCCGGCCGTTGGATAGGCTTGCGCAGGTGGATTAGCAGATGTGGATGTATTGCCATTTCCAAAGACCCAGTTGTACACCAGATTGGTTCCCTGGGAATTTTGTGTAAAGTTGACCGTACTACCGGCACAAATCGTGGAGACGACCGGACTCAGTATTGCGACGACTGGTGGATGCACGGTAATGGTGACAAGACTATCATCAAACCCACAACCATTGGTTACCCTGAGTCTGATGGTATGTGTAGCGGTAGCTGTACCGGCAGGTGCAGTGAATACCTGGTTTGGAATATTTTGTGATGTATATGTAAGAATTCCATCAATAAACCATTGATAGGTGATGTTGCCACCGGTAGAATTATTAACGGTTGTAACTGTCAACGGAGAACAACCAATGGTTGGATTCACAGTGATCAATGCGGTTGGAACCGTGTCGATAATAATGTTTTGAAATAAAGTATCCGTTCCGCATGCATTGCCGGAAACCAACATGATCGTATACGTTCCTGGATTGGTATAAACCTGTGGTGGTGGAAATTTTACCCCGTTCAATGTATTTCCATTTCCAAAATCCCAATAAAAATTATTCACTGGTGAAGCACCTGTGGTTGTATTTCCAAAGCTCACGGTTTGTGGTGCACAACCAGGTGAAGGTGTTGCTGTAAATGCAATCACCGGTGCACCTACAATTACAATTGGTCCTACCGTAGAATTGGAAGAGTTGCAACTATTGGAGGCAACCAGAGAAATGGTATAAGTACCACCTGTTGTATAGGTATGACTTGGAGGTGTAAAACTTGTGGTAGTTACCGGTGGTGTTCCATCACCAAAGTTCCAGGTATAGGTATCTGCATTTTGCGATGCATTCACGGGTGTAACTGTATGTGGAGCGCATCCTGAAAACTGCGCAAGTGGAACACTAAAGGAAGCTGCAACAAATTTATCGAATACAACGGTAAGTGTTCCCGTGGTTGTGCAACCATTGGCACCTGTGGCCGTCATCGTAACTGTATATGTTCCGTACGAAGTATAGTTATGTACAAAGCTGGCTGTGGACGCTGTATTGAATACAGGAGAACCATCTCCAAAATCCCAACTATAGGAAACAGCACCTGCTGTAAAATTAAAAAATGTGACCGGATCAATACTGGTTGTATCAATAGGAGCCAAACAATAAATAGTGTTACCATCACCATCATCACCAGCAATATTAACGACGGGTCGGGGAAGTACAGTTACGGTTAGATTAAAGTTACTGACGCATCCAACTCCATTCGAAACCGTAAGTACAACATTATACGAACCTCCTGCTGCGTATACATGTGTTGGACTTGGTGTTGTATTAAGAGGAGAACCATCACCAAAATTCCATGAATAGGTAGTAAAACCACCAGTACCGGTAGAGGTATTCGTAAATGAAATCGTTGTACCGGCGCATTGATTATTGGGAGTAAAAGTAAAACTCGCCACTGGAATAGGTCTGATAAAAACGGTGACGATCGCTGTATCTAAACAAAGTGTACCAGTGTCCTGTGCAACGAGCATGTAAGTATAGGTTCCAATCACCGAAATGGTAGAAGTAGTAGGGGCACCCAATCCGGAGGTATTATCAAACAATACACCATTCAGGTACCACGCATAGTTTGCTGCAGCAGCACCACCGCCTGAGCTGGTATTTACAAAAGAAATGTTTTGTACACCAGGTCCGCAAATAATGGTTTGCGAAGTGGTAAACGAAGAATTAATGTTTGGACAATTGGCTTTTACATCTGATGAAAAAATGAGGAGAGAAAATAAAACACCAAAAAATGCGAATACCCTTTTGGCAGAAAATGGAATATGTATATTCAATAGATTCACGTCTATAAACCTGGGAGAAATTTAGGGTACCCTTGTTAACCTAGTAAAATTAATATTTAAATCGGAGATATGAAATTGTATCAATTAATCATTGATTATCAATACCTTCAATGATGTTATCGGAAAGTTTAATAGATGGTTGGCTCATCCAGCTATCCGTTGTAGATTGCCCCGTAAGACCTCATAAAAACACTACATTTACGCAAATGGATACCATGAAAGACCTCAGGCTGGCAGTTTTAATTGATGCTGACAATGTTCCCTATTCGAACGTAAAGCAGATGTTCGAAGAGATCGCCAAGTACGGAACCCCCACGTTTAAAAGGATTTATGCTGACTGGACCAAGCCCACTGTGTCCGGTTGGAAAAAAATATTGCTTGAAAATGCCATTACTCCTATTCAGCAATACAGTTATTCAACTGGAAAGAATTCAAGCGACAGTGCCATGATCATTGATGCCATGGATATTTTGTATTCCGGAAAAGTAGATGGATTCTGCATTGTTTCCAGCGACAGTGATTTTACCCGTTTGGCAACCCGGCTGCGGGAAGCAGGTATGAAAGTAATTGGTATTGGCGAAAAGAAAACCTTACAACCTTTTATCACTGCCTGTGATAAATTTATTTATCTCGAAATTCTCAATATGAATGTCCCAAAAGAAAAACAAACCATTCATACTTCTAAAAGAACAGAAAAAAACTCTGGTGCTCCGATCAATAAAATTGACGAAGAACTCGCCAAACTTCTAAGTGATAGCATTACAGATCTGGCAGATGAAAACGGGTGGGCTTTTTTAGGCGAACTTGGAAACCTTATCTTAAAAAAGAAACCTGACTTTGACCCCAGAAATTATGGATATCCGAAAATGTTGCCACTCATCAAAAGCATGAACAAATTCGATGTGGATGCAAGGGAAACAGGCAAACGAAACATCAAACATATTTATATAAAAATAAAATAAATGTTTTTATATATTCGTCAAAGAAATCCCGGTTTATGACGGACGCTATCTCCAATGTTCAGATAAAAAAAAGGCTCCAGCTAGGGCTGTTGGTTTTTCTTATTCTTTTTCATCTGGCGCATTTGGTGCTGTATGAAATGGTAAAGACAGAGTTAATACCCATGACTCAGATGGGTACGAAAATCATTCTCGGTATTATTGCACTTTTTCTTACCATTTTAAGCATTTGTTTTCTAAAATACTTTATCAAAAGCAAAGCGCTTTTTATAGTATATGTTATCCTGTTTGCCATTTGTATTGTATTTCAGTTTCTCACCCTCGGGCTTGATCTTCAGAAGGACAAAGGCACCACACTTCATCTTTTGCTTATCTGGGCCGTGGGGATTTCGGTTTTTATATTTTTCTCCATTCTCTATATTACGATCCGCGATATTTTTACAGAAAAACATGATCTTACCTATGCATTGCTGGGAGCTGCCAATATATTTCTTTCGATCATTGTAACCTTTGCATTTATTATTTCGCTGGTCCTCCTCTCCTATCCAGGGCTCATGCCTGAAGCCGCGACCGTAAATGATCTCAATAATGTATCTTTTGTTATCAGCAGTTATTCAGTGGCTGGAATTGATTTTCCTTACGGTCAAATTCCACAGATACTTAAAAATATTACCACCTTTCAGTCTATCCTCATGCACTTATATGCGGTGATGATCGTTGGAAGATTGTTGTCCAGATAACAGATGACTGCTGAATGCCCGACTTAGGTATTTCACTTTCCTTTCAATATCTTTAAAGTCTGATGAAGTCTTTCTTCTGCTATACAATTTGGATACATTTTGTTTTCCTTCTTTTTGCTTGCGGGAATAAACCTATACCGAAGTATGCCGGTCATTTTTCCAAAATCGCCTTCCCTCCAGCCAATCTTGTAAATGAATTATCGATTACCTATAGATACGAGAAATTACAACTATCTCCGTATTGCAGATGTATCGATGATGAGTTTCTAAGTAATGTGGACGATTGCGATACAACTATACTTCAAAACGGAGCTCTTTTGTACTGGCATTTTAATTGTGATTCAAGTTGGCTTACGCTGGAAAAAAATCATAAGAAAATGGTGTTAAACAGCATACGTGAAATGCATGATTATACGTATCGTTTGGGCTTTCAGTTGGAAAAAGAATTTAAAACCACCATGTTATTCAGGTACGGATGCCCTGCGAATGGGCCTTGCATGCATGCGCTCCTAAACAAAGAGACCGGAAAAGTTGTGGAAGAATTTGAAGAGTTGATTTTTAATGCCGAAGACACCAAGGCCGACTTTGTTATTTATTTTGACAGCAACAACTTAACATCTGTTATACTGCAGTATATCAATACCGGAAGAAAACATAAGATTAATATTCCATCAAAATGGTTTAAAAATTTTCATGATCCTCCTATTGAACAACAATTTGATAAAGGCAGGCTTGAAGGTCAGATTTATATTCAGCCACTTCAGTATAAAGAGGATGAAGATCAAAAAAATTGGCTTTACGATAGCCTGGTGATAGATCTGAACAAATATCCTCAATGATTGATGGTCTTGGATGTATGGCCTGATCCAGGGAAACACCGGAATCCACTTCAATCTTATTTCAGATCCAATACTTTTCCAGTAGTGCCGCTGGGTTCCATGATCTTTAAATAATTGGCCAGTGTGGGTGCTATATCGGTTATATATGCTTCCTGATTGGTGCTTCCTGCGGTAATGCCTCTACCCCAGATAATAAAAGGAACATGGGTGTCGTAGGCATAACCACTGCCATGGGTAGTACCTCCATTCATTGCATTTTCATCATCTATCCATTGAGGTTCCAACACAATTAGTACATCTCCGCAACGATCATAGTTATATCCCAATTGAATTTTTCTAAACATATCATTTCCAACAGCAGTTTGAATTTGATAGGCAGGAATTGCATCCGCCACACCGGGATAATTCCTGGTGTATTCTACTACTTTGTCCTGTACATCATTCAACGAAATTCCTTTTGTTCTGATAAGATCACGATTGAGATATACCTGCTGGTTATCATAGTAAGAAAGCCAATTTTCATTACCCAACACAGTGTTCAAATGTACCCTCAGGTCCATCTGATAGTGGACCCTTTCAAAGGCACCTGTATGAATATTGAGATCATCAAGGTAAGGCGCAGAATTCATCACACCATGATCAGCTGTTAGAAAAACAAGGAAATTTCCTTTCCCTACATTTTTCTCCAGATATTCAAAGAGTCTTTTTAATTCCAGATCCAACCGTAGATAAGTATCTTCTGTTTCAATAGCATTCGGACCAAACTGGTGCCCAACATAATCTGTAGAAGAATAACTCAATGCAAGAAAATCGGTGATGGCATCTTTACCCATTTCTTCTCTTTTCAACACTTCCAATGCAAAATCAGTGGTAAACGAATTTCCAAATGGTGTTTTACTTAAAAGAGCATAATCATATAATGGTCTGATTGACTTAATATCATGTGGAAAAACCGGTTTTGCTTCGCCCCGATAGCTCAGTTCATATCGGGTTGAATCAGCTGTACTTTCTGTATATTGATCGATGGGAAGTAAGGTTGTCCAGACCTGGTCAAGATAATAAGGCGCCAGTTTTTTATTGTTGAATGTATTTACATAATCCGGTAATTGATCCATGTAAAAACTGGAAGTGATCCATGTTCCTGTAGAAGGATCAAACCAATAGGCTGCGTCTGCTGCATTACCCGCAGGAAGTATGGCTCCTCTGTCTTTTAAGGCGATCCCAATCACTTTCGATTGTTGATTCGTAAATATTTCAAGCTCATCGGTAATTGTTGTGGTAAGTAAGTGATCAGGTGACATTTTTCCATAGATCGATGAGGATCCGACTGTATTAACATTCGCATCTGCCACAACATAGGTCGCCAGGCCGGTTTTTCGATCATACCAGTCATTCGCAACAATTCCATTATAGGCAGGAGTTGTACCGGTATAAATTGCGGCATGGCCTGGTCCTGTATAAGTCGGCGTATAATTATAATGCATATTTTCGAACGATCGTCCGTTTTTTAACAGGTATTTAAATCCACCGTTACCATATTTATTCCAGTACCGGTATAAAAAATCATATCGCATCTGGTCTACCACGATACCAACAATCAATTTGGGTTTTGGTGTTTCCTTTTGAGCAAAACATAAAACGTTTGGAAGAAGAATAGAAGCTAGCAAAAACAATTTGCGTATGGACATATGTATTGAATAGGTTTCAAAAATACTTAAAAAAATGATGAAATGTTCGCTGGAAGACGCTCCCTCCCTCAATTCACCGCATCCGTGTCATATAAGTGCCATTTCACCCACTTTTTTTGCCCGATTGTATCTTTTTTGTAAATTGTTCATTCCTTTATCAAACATCATCCAAACAGTATGAAAAAGTGCTTTTTATTGTTTCCCATTTTTTTCCTGATTACTTTCTTACATTCCTTTGCACAGAAAAACATCGTTTCTGATTTTGAGATCAGCAATGCTGCGGAATTAAAAAAGCTGGCCGGCAAGATCAAGAAAGGCGTTTCCATTGATAAACTTTTCATTGGATTCGATCTTACCAGAAAGGAATTTCCTGATCTTCAAAAGATATTGAATGGGCACCAGATCATTGAACTGCGCCTAAGTTTTGAAGATGCTCCCACCAACGACATTGTAAAAAATTTTCATGACTTCCAGGTGTTTGAAATAGAATGCGTGAATGACAGTCTGCTCGGTTCACTCGAAAGTGCCGACTGGAAAAACATTGAACTCACGTCTATTAAAATTGATAAACCGGCATCAATTCGGTTCCTGCCTGCTTCCATTTACCAGGCACCTTTTGTGGATATATATGATGCAGATGGTTCGGATATGTTCTATTATGGTTTTGAAAAAAATGGCACCAAAACGTCGCTATATATTTCGAAAGACATTGTTACGATCGATTCAGCCGGCTGTTTGTCTGATCTGCAAACCAGATTTGGTAGTGTTACTGAAACCGGTTATGAATCAAATATAGCAGTAAGTACAACTCAGAGTTTTTTTACTTCCAATGGGACAGGGTACAGGGAATCAAATCTGGTTCCGCTTGATAAATGGACTTTGAATTCAACCCAGGATCTATATCTCAGGTCTAAAAAAGGCTCGATCATTCATGTTCCCGTTGATGCTTTTGTTACCCTAAAAGGTAAGCCATACCGGGGATATACAGATGTGTTTTACAGAGAATGGAATAGTATGGAGGATTTGGTGGATAGTGAGCTTCCCCTCTATTTCGAAAATGATCAGGGGGATGAAGTCTATTTTAAAACCAATGGGATGTACGAAATCCGTGCCTATGGTCAAAATGGTGAAGAATTAAAGCTTGATAAGAAAAAATCTATCAGCGTACTTTTTTCAACGATCGAAAAAGGGGTGGATGATTATAATCTCTACAGCTATAACGAAAACTCCCAACAATGGGTTACTCAGGGAACAGTCCAGCAAAATAAGAGCACGGTTATACAAACAAAGTTGGGGCAGAAAAAAGGCAATGATATGAAACTCCCATTCGATTATGGTTTTGATACTACCCGTTATCAGCTCCGCTGGGAAGATCCGGGTTACATTAATACAATCGACTATAAAAAAAGATCTGGTAAAATTCCACAAATGTCTTTATACATGTTGCTCTTAAGAAAAGGCTGTACATTTTCCGAAAACAATGGATTCCCTTTCTCTGCCAATAAAAATGTTCTACAACCCGTGTTTACAAAATACGAATACAATGACTCTACTACTTATGTAAAGATGACTTTTACAGACAAAACTTTCGACCGATATCCAGAACTTCGCATGGCAGTATTTGGCGGGTTCTGGTTACCGGCTAAAACAGATGTTGATGAATTTAAAAAGGATTTTTTTACCTATAAAAATTATCATGATTTCAGATTAAAATACATTGGAAATGGAGAAGTTGAGATCGCTTTAAAATCCACCAAGGGCATGCATAAAGTGAGGGTGTTACTATATGTTCCTAACAGAAAGCTCTCTAAATATGCCGAGATATCGTATAGAAGAAGATTTAAAAGGTATGATAAACTGGTGGTAAAAAGAGAGAAAATATTCGATGCTACCATAACGCGTAAGATGTCTAACAAAATTAAACAATATGGAAATATCCTTTTCGATGTAAAAGGTTTCGAGATCCAAACCAAAGGTCTTGGTTTGTTTAATTGTGATCAGGAATTCAAACTGATTGCCAAAAGAAAGATCCAACCATCATTTACAGTAAACAATGCTGTTATTCCCCATATTCTGTCGGTGCAGGTTGTTGATAGCATTGCAAATGGTATCTACTCATATCAGGGAGGAGAATTCCCGTATTCACCATCAGGTTTATTTAATTTGATCATAACTGATGGTGCCCTTAACAAATACCAGTTAGACAAAAGTGCCATGGATAAACTTAAGAATGGTGAGTATGAAAGAAACCCGGTGCTCGGACTTCAATTAATCAGGGACGGTAAAGAAATATTCAACTAAAAGATCTTATATCCATACCAGGCGCGATTGTCATGATCATATAAAAAGATACGATCGTTGGCAAAACCAACCCTGAACGATTCAATCGGCGGTACGTCTGAAGGAAGCTGCGTAGCCCCAGTATATTTCCCACCTGCATTAAAATACAACACCTGGTAGTTCACTACATCGTACAACCCGAATTCATAATTTTTATACCCGGTATAAAAAAATCCATATGGGTTTACATATCCCCAGCTGACCGGACATTTTTTTAATTTGATCTTCTTCTTGAGTTTATAGGTCTCCTTGTTGTATACATGGATCACAAATTTACTGAGGGAGTACATCTCCCCTTTGGTAACATTACAAACCGTCTGACATTGATCCTCCGGTGCCTCATAATCCATCGAATTACCTTGGGTGACTGCATTGGTAGGATAGCCATTTTCATCGATATATGTTTTAAAAGTGCCTCCTTTATACATGGTACCTTCGAAGCATTTTAAAATGGGATTATACCAAAAACCCCTGCAGTCTTTTTTAGCATTGGTCGTATATACAATACCTCCTGTTGAATTAAAGACCTCCAGCGGAAATTCGGCATTTCCGGCCTGGATACAATAATAATATCCATTATCCGGATTGAACACGACCGTTAGGCCACTCATTCCGCCTTCTCCCTGCACATAGTAGCTAAGGCCTCTTACGGACTTTTCGGCGGGTTTTTTTTGGGCCATCACCAAACCAGTGATTGCTAACGACAGGATCAACAAACTAAATTTTTTCATAGATCAGATATTATCTATATACAGCAATATTCAAGAAAAGTTCAACAACACAAATAAATTATGGTTTTTCACATTGGGTTTTCAGGTTCGACAAACCATCATCAAACATCCCTGCTAACATTTTATTCATTCCCATTACCAATCCCATTCCCCGAAACATAAAGGGCATTTTCCCTTTCATATTCCAGGTAACTTTGGTGCCATTCCCTTCCGGCGCCAGCTTAAATTCAGATATGCCGGGGTTTGAATCTCCAGGTTGAAAATACAAAGCAGTTTTGATATAAGAATAAGGTTTGATGTCTTCGATCACCTGACGGCCATCACCTTGTGATTTACTTTTCCAGGCAACCTGATGTCCCTTCGTATAAGGTGTTCCTGTATACGTAGAGTTTTTTGTAATGTCCGGATCTTTTTTTGTCCATGGACTCCAGGAATCCCATTGTTTAAAGTCGCCAAATTTGCTCCAGATCACACTGTCTTTTGCATTGATTACGATGGATCTTTCTACCTGCATTGGTGGAGCGGCCAGGCATAAAATAACATATACTACAACAAGGATCAGGATGGTTAGACCGGTAATTTTTAAAAATTTCTTCATAAAAATGATTTTTAAGTTAAATCTGTTTATTAATAAATCACTAAGGTTACCAATGTCTTTTTCGAATAACGAATACTGAGAAATCCGGATACTTCAATGGTTTCCGGAAAGGTAAAGGTAATAACACCGTCTTTTATTTCGGAGGTAAGGTCATAGTCTTTTTTTTCTTTTACGTCGGAAAAGGTCCATGCACCTGGTTGAATTTCCCCTGTATATTCAAATGAAACAGTAGGTGCCGCATTGTTAGAGTAATCAATCAATTTGGTTCCTGAAGGTTTAAAATGAAATTCTTTTGGAAAATTTCTTGTTATGTATAATGGGGAAGCATAAAAATTCTCCAAAGATTGGGCGGAATAAGCGATATACTGAAATCCTGAATCCGGGTGATGATTGAGTGAAAAAACTTCTTTGTTAGTCAGAAAATAACTACCATCAAGATCATGGACAAACTCTTTTGTTTTTTTATCCATGTATCCACTGGCCCAGGTACAATCAAGTGGTCTCCACTGACCATTGATCTCCACCATGTTCCAGGCATGATATGATTTTTTATTGATCTTGCCGATATCCTTAATGGATGACTTAGACCAGCCATAGATCATATAGGTCTTGAGTCCTACAATATCACCAAGGTCGCAGAAAAGTTGTGAATATTGCCAGCACACTCCCAAAGCCTGATCTGTCGCTTTTCCAAAACCTTCTTTGAGCATATCATAGTCATAATCGTAATAGTTGGCCACAAAATCAAAAATAGATCATGCCTTGAGCGAATCAGCATCCCATTTATCAGCTACCAAATGTGCCACTGATTCCATATTCTTGGCATTAACAACAGGTACCTTGAGACTTTTTACATAATCATCCACTTCCTGATAAGCGTTTCGCTGAGCATTTACGGAGACCGCACCGAGCAATAGAAAAAGTAAATAAATTATTTTCATATTAGTTAAGAGGGATTTAGCAGGGCTAATATAATTTTTTTTTAAGAAATATAGTCCCAAAAACGTAAATTTATTTTTCAAACCCTGTATCTTTTCTTCCATTTTTTACTTAATATTGAACAAACCAAAAAAAACCGCATATCATGAAAGCTCTATTCCTCGTTCCTGCCCTGTTTTTTGTTGCCATCAGCAGTTTCTGTCAGAGCGCAACCGTTACTTCCGACAATAAACTTCTTGTTAATACTACATCCGACGAAACCATATGGACCATTTCTAAGGCCGATTTTGGAAAAGTAAAGGCTTTGGTATCCAAAGCAGGTGAAGTACAAAGTTATGCGATCGCCTTTATGTGGAATGAAAGCTATTTTTCTAAAAAGGAACAGAACAATGCCATGGAGCAAACCATTATGGATAAAATACTGTTAACCCCTACCGGTACCAAGATCTATTTTGATGAGATCAAGATCAAGAGCTATACAGATGCTACCATTACCACTACCAAATGCACATTTGTGCTAACTGATTAAACCAAAGTCTGCTATGAAGCACTTCATCTGCTTTTTATCGCTATGGGTGCTTTGCCAGGTAAATAATGCTCAAAAAGCAACGGTTACTGCTGATAATAAACTTGTGGTACCTACCGACTCATTGACAATAGTATATTCCATCCACCGGACTGAGCTGGAAACTGTGAAATCTTTAACCTGTAAAGCAGGTGAAATCTTACGATATGCAATTAAGTTTAAAAAAGACGGAAGTACTTTTTATGGTGAGTTCGAGGGTTCTCTTTTTAACGAAGTACGGGAAATGCTTTTACCACTCCCAAAGAACACTAAATTTACACTGCAGGATGTGGTGATTGGCCATTCTGAAGGCACTGCTCAGCGCACCATTAGCTGCATGTTTGTTATCTCGGATTAAGTCTCTTTCCATCAGTAAGGGCCAAACCTGATAATTATCGGGTGAATCGGCATTTACCTCATTCGTTGATGTATCCAGCTCAGTGGAGGCTGCCTCCGAAGGTAATTGTCAATGTTCATTCGTCAATTCGTATACGTTTAAACAATCTTATGCCCCAAACCTTTGTATTATTCTGCTAAAAATTTACATTTGCAACAATCTCAAAATTCGTTTTTTAAAATCTTCAATTACCTACCACATGAACCAGGATATCTTTGGTGTTATTCGCGAACTTGACACAGCTCAAGGCAAAGTAAAGTACTATAGTCTGAAAGAACTTCAAAAACAAGGTTTCAAAATTAATAAACTTCCCTTTTCCATCCGGATCCTCGTTGAAAATGCATTGCGTAACCACGACGGACTCCGTGTGACCGAAGAAAATGTACGCACCATTTTAGGATGGAACAGTAAAGAAGCCAGTGATAAGGATATTCCTTTTATGCCTGCCCGTGTATTATTGCAGGATTTTACCGGCGTACCATGTGTGGTAGATCTGGCTTCATTACGAGCTGAAGCTGCCCGGAAAGGAAAAGATGTAAGCAAAATAAATCCGTTGATCCCTGTTGATCTGGTGATCGACCACTCCGTCCAGGTAGAATTTTTCGGAACCAATGGTGCATTGAAAAAAAATGTGGACCTCGAATATAAAAACAATGCCGAGCGTTACATGTTATTGAAATGGGCACAAAAAGCCTTCAATAATTTTTCCGCTGTTCCTCCGGGAATGGGAATTTGTCACCAGGTAAACTTAGAATACTTAAGCAAAGCTGTTCTTACCAGAGACGGTGTTGCATTCCCCGATTCATGTTTTGGTACGGATAGTCATACTCCCATGGTAAATGGTATTGGTGTAGTGGCCTGGGGTGTTGGTGGTATTGAGGCGGAAGCTGCCATGCTCGGACAACCCTCCTATTTTATTATGCCCGAGGTGATCGGTCTAAAATTGAAAGGAAAATTACCAGAAGGTGCAACGGCGACAGATCTTGTATTAGCCGTTACACAATTGTTGCGTAAACAAGGTGTGGTTGGAAAATTTGTAGAAGTTTTTGGTGACGGATTAAATAATCTGGCAGTAACAGATAGAGCTACGATCTCCAACATGAGTCCGGAATTTGGTTGTACAATCACTTACTTCCCGGTAGATGATCAAACCATCAACTTTATGCGTCGCACGGCACGTGAAGAAGAAACATTGAAGCTGGTTGAATCCTACTGCAAAGAAAATATGTTGTGGAGAGAGAACGAAGACCAGATTGAATATAGTGCCGTGGTTGAACTGGATCTTTCCACCATTGAGCCTGCCGTTGCAGGACCTAAACGTCCGCAAGACAGAATTTTGCTGAGAGATCTGGATGGAGCTGTCAGAAAAGTATTGGCTGAATCTTTTCAACGTGAATATGTAGAAG
>JANWKQ010000084.1 GCA_025451295.1 Flavobacteriales bacterium
AAACATGCCATCATTAAAACCAAAAAAGAGATCCAGGGGATCCTTATTAAAGGAGTGGATAGCACGTTCGACTGGAATGCTTTTTCACCCAATATGCTGGAAGGGGAGCGGATCAATCCTTCTGATACCAACACACAGAATAAGGTGATGGTCACTAAAGCGCTGGCGGTGGCTATGGGACTTAAAATAGGAGATACATTATCTACTTATTATATTTCACAGCCTCGCAGAATTTTAAGCGAAAGGGTCATAAAGGACCAGGCCGGGGCGGTTTTTTATTCGATGTTGCCACCGAAAGCAATGGAGATGGGTCCGGATTTCGTGTATAATACCAATAACAAGGATGTATTCAATTTTTTTACCTACATAGAAAAAGATTCTTTTTCGAGTACAACACCCAGGGCTGTAAAGTTAAAGGTGGGTGGAATTTTCGAAACCGGCATTTATGAATTGGACCAACAACTGGTGATCGGTTCGCTGGCTCTTGTCCAGGATATGTATAACTGGACACCCAACAATATTTCTGGATATGAGATTTATGTAGATAATTTTGGAAATGAAACATTGCTAGACAATCTAAAGCGGATGTATGATCGGATCATTTTGCGTAAAATCAAAAAAGATCCGCTTACCGAAGATTTCGAAGCGGTTTCTTTTATTATCCCTCAGGAACTATACCCCTCTGACATTAGATCCAACTATCCTGAAATTTTTGAGTGGTTACCAGCAATCGATGTAAACGGGATCATCATTATTATATTGATGGTATTGGTCTGCATGATGGCGATGTTGAGCACATTGCTCATTCTCATTATGGAAAAAACCCAGATGGTTGGCGTTTATAAAGCATTAGGCATGAATAACTGGGATTTGATCAAGATCTTTTTCTGGCATGGCACCTATATTTATTCGAGGGGATTTATTCTCGGCAATATTATTGGAATTGGATTGGTGCTTGTTCAATTTTTCTGGCAACCACTTAAGCTTGACCAGGATTCCTATTATCTATCGTATGTTCCGGTTCAGGTTGACTGGATCAGGTATTTATTGATCAATGTAGGGACCTTTATTGTTTGTGTTCCGGTGATCCTTCTACCAAGCCTTATCGTAACCAAAATCAGCCCCGTAAAGGCGATCAGGATTGATTAACACTTCGACGGCTCCGTGCCAACTCCCTATCCGGTTTATGATCCAGGAGTTATTCACAATCACTTATTAAAACTCAGGGTTAACCCTGGCGAGCCCTTCCGGGATTAATTTTTATTTTGTCTTCTTAATAACCACTAATTCTTAAAATATGAAATGGCTTTATCTTATTTTATTCTCCCTGGTAGCATTGGTTAGCCAGATGTTATGGCTCAACTTTGGTGCAATGGGAATATTTTTACAAAGCAACTATAAAATTGATGAGTTAACTGCAAGCTTGCCCATTCTTGTGTTTCCTGTGTTTTACTGCCTCTTATCAGTAAATGCCGGAGCCATGATTGACAAAAAAGGATACAAACCGGTTGTAACCTTTGGGGTATTACTCATGAGTCTCGGAAGTATCATTCGTATATTTCATGAGAGTTTTGCTGTATTGATGATTGGACAAAGCATCATCGCCATTGCTCAACCTTACGTGGTGAATGGGATCTCAAAACTGGTTGCTGATTGGTTTGATTCCAAGGATTCCGGAGGTGCAGTGGGTATTGGCACAGGTTTCATGTTTATAGGTATGGGAGTAGGTATTGGTGTATCTCCGGCCATTGCAGGTGAAGATGGAAGTGGATTTCAGATGATGCTCATCATTATGGCAGCCATAACCACCGTTTGCTCCTTGTTGTTTGTAGCAGTGGTTAAGCAGAACAAAAATTCCGCGTCGAGTACGATTAGTTCTGGCGGATTAAAGGATTATGCTTTCCTTCTTAAGAACAAGAATATTATTATTCTGAATCTGATCTCCTTTGCATCTCTTGGATTTTTCAACGGAATCAGTGGTTATTTGGAACAAATGCTCGTTGAACAGGGAATTAAATCGGAAGATGGAGGAATGGTTGCGGCGGCATTGATCGGAGGCGGAATATTAGGGGCATTTATCGTTCCTATGATCTCGGATAAAATTAAGAAACGAAAAATTATTATGATCCTGGCTGCAGTAGGCGCTACGGCGTTAGCGTATCCTGTAATGACAGGAAATGATATAGGACTCCTATATGCACTTGCAGGAGCACTTGGATTTGTGTTTCTGCCTGGTTATGCCATTCTGCTTACATCCAGTGAAGAAGAAGCGGGTAAGGACAAAGCGGGAGCTTCAACCGGATTGATCATGTTGTTCGGAAACTTTGGTGGTGTAGTGGTTGTATTCCTTGCACCTATATTAAAAGGTGATGGCACTTCATGGGCACCTGCTGTTTATTTATGCATGGGCTTGCTTGCCATGGCAACATTATTTGCATTCATGATGAAAGAAACTTTCAAGAAAGCATAAAACACCATATATTTCTTCTAACCGGTCTGCTTCATCACAGACCGGTTTTTTTATTTTATAAAAAACCTTAACCCGCTTTTTAATATACTCGGCGTGCATACCTTTGTGGCACCAACAAAATCAGGTATGAAACTTCATTTTCGCAAAGCATCACCCGCTGATGCAAAAATTTTATCAGAACTTATTTATGATTCCGGGCCCGATGCCTGGGAATATGTATTTACCACCCGGACCAGACACGCAAAAGAATTTGCCAGGTACGCATTGGGGCATTATGGAGGCGAATTTGGTTACGATTGTCATACTGTTGTGGAATGCAACGGAAGGATGGTAGGGATCGGTGCCGAATACACAGGTGCTCATGCACTTTCTTTTATGTGGAACGGTGCAAAACAAATTCTTTCCTTTTATCCTTTTCCCACTTCTTTGGTGGTAATGGTAAGAGGTTTGCAGGCAGAAAGTGTAATGAAACTGCCAAAAAAAAATGTACATTATATTGGGCATTTGGCGATCGACCCTGATTATCGTGGTTTGGGTATCGGTGAAAAACTGGTGGCATATCATATGGAGAATGCCAAAACATTTCAACGAAAAAAAATTGAGTTGGATGTAGCGGAAACCAATCCCAGAGCAAAAAAATTATATGAAAAAATTGGATTTATCCTTGTAGAAAAAGTAAGATCAAGAATTCAACGGAAGATTGGAAATACGAAGATCAAGATCCCAAGTCATTTCAGGCTGAGGTATTCGTAGGATTTAAGTTGCTGCTGCTTTCTTCTTTCCAAACAACGACTTCACGATCCCTACAAAGCTGTGGAAGTTGAGCGGGAATTCTAGGAATACATGCAAGAAACTCAGGAATAACAAAGCGGTGAGTCCGGTTTTATAATCAACCCAGTATAATACTACTGCTGTGATCCACAATACCAAAACTACTCCGAGGTTCACCAAAGGCATTTTATGCCATTGAATAATACTGGTTTTGCTAAACCAGTTGAGATAATGATAGGTATAAGCAAAGGCAATAAAACGGGTGATCATGATCCCGAATCTGGAACCGTATATATTTTCCGGAGTAGCAGCCAAAGCACTGAAATTTCTGAAAATAATCGTATTGAGATCATAGAAAGAGGCATCATAACTTTTTCTGGCACCGCTGGAAACGGTATAATGGAGAAACGGTGGGTCCCATAAAAATGGAAGTATTCCACATACAATGAGTAGACCAACCCCGATGAGTCCGAATTTTGAACCACTTTTTAATGCACCAAATAACATAAAGAGCATCGTGAAAATGTATACGTGGATAAGCGTTGGGAGATAGGCCGTAAAGAAAATAGCCGCCTGGTATTTTGATTCTGTTTTGCAGGTATCTATATATTTATCCCCATCGGTATCAAATCCGTATTTCTGTACAAAATTTCGTTGTTGTTTCTCGTCATCACCACAAAAACTTTCAGTTGTTTTGGTTTGTGGATTGGTACAGTTTACACAGGTCTGTCCGATATTAAATGATAGGGCGAAGATGGCCACAATCACGAGTCCGGCTATTTTCATCCACATTTTTTGTACCAGCACCAATACGCTGGCTACGCCAAACAAAAAGAAAATAAGATTGGTATTCCAGATATTTTCAAACTTCCGGACCTTGAGCGGCGGAAGATGTTGCCATTTTCTCACGAAATCTACCACATCATCATAGACCAACACAGTGGTTAGAATACAGGCAATGATCGGGAAGATCCATAAACTGATCTTCTTTACTGCAGGCACAAAATAATTTTTCTGGTGCAGCCAGGAGATCTCAGTAAGATAATGCAGCGGACCTAAAAAGGCATAGGAAAAAAGAAAAACTTCGAATGGTAATACAAAAGCAAGGATGAGGGAAATGATCATCAATCCAATATTCACCTTGTCTACCTGCGTCGTGCTCAGCTTTGGAAGTTTCATCCCTTTTAATGTTTACAACAAAATTAATTATTTAAATCAATATTAGGAAGGTTCAAAGGTTCAATAGTTCAAGACCCCAAATTGAACCTTTGAACGACAATTTTACAGGTACCGCCCCGCTTCACCGCTTCTTCGCCGCGGCGAAGCGGGGCGGTACCTTGCGGACTGACGGCTGACTAAAGCGTCCCGATATCTAGAAGGAGACCGCTGAGGCAGCATAAATATCATTTACTTTTATACATTTATCGGATGAATAAAGCGGAAATTTTAGAGAAACTTTCTGATTTCAGAGAAAATGACATTCCGTGGAGAGAAGGGCGGCTTTGGAGTTATGTTTATTATCTGGATAAGGAAACGGAAGAGATCGGTAAGTTGGCTTATATGGAATATCTCACCGAAAATGGAATTGATGCCACTGCTTTTTCAAGTCTGCAAAAAATGGAAAATGAAGTGATCCATTTTTGCCGGGAGATTTTGAGGGGTGATGAACAGGTAGTAGGAACGCTTACAACCGGTGGAACAGAAAGTATTTTACTAGCTGTTAAAACGGCAAGAGACAGAGCAAAAGCCATGAATCCGGCGCAAACGGAATTTGAAATGATCCTGCCTGAAACGGTACATGCAGCCTTTTATAAAGCTGCTCACTATTTTGGGGTTAAAGCAATCACCGTAAAGGTGGATGATGATTCACTAAAAGCGACTGCTGCACTTATTGAACCTCACATTAACAAAAATACCATTTTGATAGCAGCCTCCGCCATGTCATACGCCTATGGCGTGGTGGATGAAATAAAATCAATCGGACAAATTGCACTTAGGCACAATGTTCTTTTTCATGTGGACGGATGTATTGGCGCTTTTATATTAGCTACTTCACGTGAAGGAGGTTATGAGATCGAAGATTTTGATTTTACCATTCCCGGGGTTACCAGTATTTCGATGGATCTGCATAAATATGCCTACTGTCCCAAAGGTGCTTCTGTGCTATTGTTTAAAAATGATGAGATCAGAAAGTTTCAGCTTTTTGTTTGCAATGAATGGACAGGCTATACTTTTGCCAACACCGGTATTTTAAGCAGTAAAACGGGTGGACCCGTTGCGGCTGCCTGGGCTGTAACCAACTTTATTGGTCGGAAAAAATATAGTAAAATTGCCGTTAAAACTCTTGAAGTGGCTCAAACGATCCGGAAAAAGCTGGAGGCACATCCGGACATAAAAATGATCACGGACCCGAAATACTCACTGCTCTCTTTTACCACCCCCAATTTAAATATTTATGCACTGAGCGATGAATTGAAATCACGTAAATGGTATGCAGGTCTTCAATTCAAACACCGTCATATTCCTGCCAATATTCATCTTACGGTGGCAGGACATCATTTCAATAACTATGAAGTTTTTATAACTGATCTGTTTGATGCCATTGAAAAAGTAAAAAAAGAAAATCTACCCCTTATTGAAATGGATCTTTCTCAATTAAAACCCGAAGATGTACCTGCCATATTGAAAAATCTTGGGGTGGGGGATGAGCTACCTGCTAACCTGGCGACAGTTAACCAGCTACTTGAAAAATTACCGAAGGAAATATCAAAGGAATTATTGATTGGTTTTATGCAGGGACTTTATAAATAAGTCTTGAGTGTGAAACTAGAATACTTATTTACTGTTTAGTTGAACAAATGAATAAATCCCTTTTTGAGTTGGGTGGGTTGATTTTTGGGGCAATAACGGATCATATAGAAATATACTCCTTCGCTGAGTGGTTCATTCAGCATGTTGGTGCCGTACCAGATAATGTTGGGTTGTTCTGCGGCAAATATTTCAACGCCCCATCTATCATAAATCACAACCTCCAGACAAGTGGAGCCAAATAAACTAAAGTTGATACCATCGTTTGTTCCATCACCATTTGGTGTGATCACATTTGGCAGAGTAAGGCTATCACATGGAACAGCAGTTGCGACTACCGGGATCCTGTTGCTGGTGCAACTGTCATTCGCATTTTCAACATAATAGGTGGTCGTTGCATTTAACATTGGCGTTAAAAAACTAACTCCGATATTAATAGCTGTGGTGGAAATGGGCGAATCATACCAGGTGATGATTCCGCTTCCATACGCAAAAAGTTGAACCATATCTGGAGCACAAAAGAAGGCACCAACGGTATCCGGATCTTCGGCAGTGGTTGGATAACTATACAGACTAATAGTATCGGAAGTTATGGCGCAGCCAAATTCATCCGTGATCACCACGAAATAATTTCCCCCGGTTGTAACATTGATCGTTTGACCAAGCTGATTGCCGGGTTGCCATAAATAATTGAGATAACCTGGCGTTGCACTGATTGCATATTCCGTATTCTCGCAAAACTCCAGATCACCTGATGCAAAAACGTTCACCGTATTCGTATCCATTTCGATAATAATACTCGAGGTTGTGAGTACGCCACATGATAAAATTTCGCAGGTATAAACGCCGGGCTGATCAACCACCACGGAAGTGGCGCTACCTCCTGAGGCAGGATTCAGCCAGTTGATCATTCCATCTACACTGCAGGAGGCATGAATGGTAGCCGTATCTCCAGGATAGCATAAAAAATTATTGGGTGTTGCATAGAGATTCGGAGTTGCATACTCATAAACTTCGACAATATTGCTCACCAGTTCGCAGCCATTGGTGTCGATTACCGAACAATAATATAAACCGGGAACCGAAGTATAAACGGAAGGAGCATTCGGAAATGGAATAAGCCCCGGCCCATACCAGGTATAACTTACATAATTTGGATAATAGACGTATAGTTGGACGGAGTCAAATGGACATATAAGTCCGTTAGCAGGATTTGTATAAATGGTTGGTGGATTTGGTGTAGTGATATAGAGATAATCGGATGCATAATCACTGCATCCATTCGAATCGGTCAATAAAACACTTACACTTACAAAGGTGGGACTGTTAACGATGAGTGAATCCACCCAATTAAAGTAAACCGCCGCCGAACCGGAAAAACCCCAATTAATGGATCCATTTCCCGTTGCAGTGAACAAGGCTGAATCACCATCACAGAAAGCAGTCGGTCCGGTGAGATCTACCACCGCTTCCGGATTTGGCCAAATGTTCACATAAATGGTATCGTACACAAAGTATTCCGTCGTATCACAAATGTTCACTTGAGTTAAATGACAAAAAACAGTATATGTGGTATCATCAGTTGTTGGAGAGAGATAAAATATTGAACAGGGTGAACCTCCCATGTCATTTTGAAAATAGGTAACATACATCGAATCGTTATTAAAAATACAATGACCTGCTAATTCAGGTATACAACCAGTACTGGTGAGCTGATCAATTACCTGAAACTGAACACCTGTATTTTCACAAATATCTACCGAATCATTCAGGTCGACATCGGTAGGGCAGATGAGAATAGGATCGATCAGGTCAAACATTTCATGTAAAATAATATGAACCATGTTGGCAGCTGTACATCCATTGGTGTCTTCCACCACAAAATGATAATAGCCACTTGCATTTACTACCATTGTGCTATCCAAACTCGGATTGGTTATCCAATGATAGTCTGCATATAAAGATGAACTTCCCACTGTTGTGCCGGTAAGCAGGATCGTAGCCGGGGCACAAATTTCTATAAGCTGAGTTGGGAATGCATGATCATTGATCACTACATCATCGGTAATCAGCGGAACCGGAGGATTTGGATAAATGATCACATAAATATCATCAGAGGAGGAATAACAGTTGTCTTCCGTAGTCATGGTTAGCGAATAAGTGCCGGTAGTAGATATATTTGTGAAATAAACATTTCCGGCTCCGTTGCTCCATGTATAATTATAGTTGGGGCCTGATCCACCAGAATTATCCGTATTCGTATTTGTATTAGCTCCTAAGATTGCATTTTCGCAAAATTTCACAGAATCAGGGGCACAATTGGAAGTGTAGGGATTTAAAGGTGGAGAAGTAACAACACAACCTGGCACAAATGGTTTGGTACAGCCGGGAGCTTCCCGAAAGTAATAATCGTAAGGTTCTCTGGCAGGGTCAATCAATTTACCTGCAAAGGCATCCGTTGTTCCTGAGAAACCCATTTTTATATAGTTGGAATACTCTGCTTGCCCGCAATAACCGGGATTCGGACTGCCGTAATTAGAGATGGTTGGTGTCCAATAGATGGATGGAGCTAACGGCATAGGGATGATCAGATTTTTATTGGTAGATCCAGAAAGCAGAAAAACCCCGGCATTGTCAATCACAATTCCGGTGGCCTTGTCATTTTTCGAACTAGCCCATTGTCTTGCCCATTGGCGGTTACCGGCAGGATCAAAACACGTGGCAAAACAATCCCAGTATCCAACACTATTGAACACACCGTCTCCATATAATTCAGCATACTCATCAAAAGTGCATTTAAAATGTCCGGTTATTCCAACCTGGGTTCCTCTGACATCAATGGCACGGGAGGTGATCTCATTATCGCTTCCATCCGCTTTTGCCCAGACAAAATTTCCGCCCGTTGTTAATTTGGCCACAAATATTTTATAATAATGTGGATTGATCAATGATTCATTAATAGGTGCCAAAAACTGAAGGCCTCCTGTAAAGTCACCTGTTAAATAAATATTTCCGGTATGATCGGCTGTGATATCATATGCAATATTGGTTAATCCACCGGCGATCACTCTAAACCATAATTCATTTCCGGCAGGATCAAATTTGATCACATAAACCCCATTGAATAAATTATAATCATGTGTCTGATCGAAGGTGATCGTATCACTAAATTGTCCGGTAACATATACATTGGCATTTTCGTCGGTACAAACAGCAATCCCTCTGTCTGAAAAATCTGCGGTTCCTTGTTGCACCCATATCATGTTTCCGGTGGCCCCATTATATTTCGCAATGAATACATCTTCCTGGACTGCGGTAAGCACAGTTGCTCCAAAGGTTGATACGCCGTTGAACTCTCCGGTAATTACTGGATTCCCGTTGATATCAACTTCTATCGAAAATGCAAGATCCGAAGAACTTCCACCTTCCTGCACAAACCAGATGGGATTACCTGCCGGATCTAATTTGGCAATAAAAGCATCTTCCTGTCCAAAACTTGTATAGGTGGTTCCTCCGAATTCGAAGGATCCCCAAAAATGACCGGTGATGAAAATATTTCCATTGGCATCCAGGCTAACAGACACTGCACGTTCTTCACCACTTCCGCCTAATTGTTTTACCCAAAGAAAATTTCCATTAGGCGCATGTTTGGTTATAAATATATCACTGAATCCGGCTGAGCCAAGGTTAGTACCGTTAAAGCTGGCTAATCCGGTAAAATAACCAACCTCAATAGAATTACTTCCATTGTTATAGTCGATCTCAACGGCAAATGTTTCATCAGTTTGAGTACCACCAAAGGTATTACCCCAATTATTCTGACAATAAATATTGCCGACTATCAGGGGGAGAAGAAGAAGGATTCTTTTCATACTCGCTTTGGATTAAAATAAAGATAGGCTATCCAACCCAGGGAGGGAATATTATTTAGTAGAAATCTTACATGTTGAGCGTGGGTGTTTTGGTCTTAATATACTAGTAAAGAATGAATTATATATTTTAGCCCAGTATCAATTATACCTAGCCATATAAAGGGAATTTGGGCTTATTTACCAGGACCCCTTCTATCTTTTCGATCACCTCATCTGTTAGCAATGGGATTATATTGACCGAATCCAGCGTTTCCACCAGTTGCGTATTTTTAGTAGCACCTAGGATCACCGTACTCACATTTTTATTTTTCAAACACCAG
>JANWKQ010000085.1 GCA_025451295.1 Flavobacteriales bacterium
CAAGATCTCTACGAACGCTTGGGTATTTGGGCAATGCGTTAAAAGAATTATGGACTGACGGAATATTTTCCAATACCACATCCCAGTTAAACTGAACATAATAAACCGGATACTTGATATCCATCAACTTTAACAGACCGGAATTTACTTCGCCATAAACAACCAACGGCTGTTGTGCATTCTTAAAACCGGCAACCTCATAACCAAGTCTAAAAAACGGATGTTTGGTTTTTACCGGTGTAGGATGAGGAATACCTAAAAGATCAAGCGATGTTTCCACCATTCCTTTGGCATGATAAAAGTCAGCTGCCATTTCTTTCTCCGACCATGCTTCTTTGTTTATAGAACCAGAGATCCAAACGCCCAATCTATTTTGCTCCTGGTAACGATCCCTGAAAGCGTCTGTTTTTTCATCCGAGAAAGAATAGGTCTTCCCGAATTCAAATATTTTAATGGATGATGACTTATGATTCAGATTATGAGCTACTACTTCCAGTCCACTATAGATAAATTCATTTCTTAAAATATCCAGTTCCGAGCTGATCGGGTTGAGAAGAGGGATCGCATTCGATGATACTTCGCCGTTTAGTTTCTCCTGGTATTTAGAATTGATCAATGAATTGGTAAGTATCTCGAAATAGCCGTTCCCAATCAAATGTTCAGCCACCTTCTTTTTTGGTGCAAGGCCCCCTTTATCGCCACTACCATAAAATACCGCGGTCAGTTTCGGATTGATCTCAATTTCATTGAATCCATAAATGCGAATGATCTCTTCGATCACATCCACATCCCTGGTGACGTCTACTTTATAGGCAGGTATTCTTAACTGAAGTGTTTCGATGGATTCTTTTTCAATTTCAATACCTAGCGCTATCAGAATATTTTTTATTTTTTCTTTAGGAATATCTATTCCCAGCAATAACCGTATCTTTTGATAATCCAGCGAAACAGTTTTGTTTTCAATCTTCACAGGATACACATCCATCATATCAGAAGCAATCTTTGCACCACAGATCTCCACCAATAATTGAACTACCCTGGAAGCGGCAGTCAGCGTAATATTGGGATCTGTGCCCCTTTCAAATCTGAAAGAAGCATCTGTATGCAGACCATGGGCTTTGGCCGTTTTACGAATGGAAACCGGACTAAAATAAGCGGATTCTATAAATACGGTCTGTGTGGTTTCGGTTACACCTGATTCGATACCTCCAAACACCCCGGCTATACACATGGGTTTGGTGGTGGAGCAAATCATCAGATCATCGGCATTTAATTTTCGATCTATTCCGTCAAGTGTAACAAAAGAAGTTTGATTCGCCACATTTTTTACAATCACTTTGCTTCCATCAATTTTTGACATGTCAAAAGCGTGAAGCGGATGTCCATATTCAAATTGAACAAAATTGGTAATGTCCACAACATTATTGATTGGGCGTAATCCCACCGCTAACAATTTATTTTGTAACCATTGTGGCGAGGGACCTACTTTTAAATCTGTTGCAACAATCCCGGAATACCTCGGACAAGCCTTGGTATTTTCAACAACCAGTTCTATCGGATGATCACTATCCTTTTTCAGAGCTGGAATTTTCGGATATACGAGTGTTGCTGTTGAATCGGTGAGTCGCTGGTAAGCAACTACATCCCTGGCTACCCCAATATGTGAAGTAGCGTCACAACGATTTGGTGTAATATTCAGTTCAAGTGAAAAATCATTTTCAAGCTGAAAAAATTCGGCGGCATTTGTTCCGATTTTTGTTTCGGAAGGTAAAACCATGATCCCATCATGGGAGGTACCAATGCCAATTTCATCTTCGGCACATATCATTCCCTGCGATTCAACACCTCTTATTTTCGATTTTTTTATTTCCAGTTTTTCACCACCGGGATACAGTGTTGTGCCCACAGTTGCGACCACCACTTTTTGTCCGGCGTCTACATTGGGAGCTCCACAAACGATCTGAAGTAATTCACCCGAACCAATATCAACCTTGGTAACTGATAAGCGATCCGCATCAGGATGTTTGGATTTTTCCTTCACCTCTCCGATCACCACACCTTTTAATCCTCCTTTGATGCTTTCAAAGAGTTCCACATCTTCCACCTCCAATCCAACATTGGTCAAAATTTCCTCAGCTTCTTCAACGGAAATTTTCTTTGATAAATAATCATTTAACCAATTCAGTGAAATCCTCATATTATTGTTAAAAAGCCCTGTTTTAAAAGGGAGGGTAAAGATAATGTTTTCGGTTAAAATATTACTTTTGTTAGGATGCAGGCATTAATTGATACTGACCTTGATCTGGCCGCCCAGCTTTTAATTGATGGGCAATGTGTAGCGATCCCAACCGAAACCGTTTATGGATTGGCCGCCAATGCACTGGATAAAAGTGCCGCTGCTCAAATATTCAAGATCAAAGACAGGCCTGAGTTTGACCCATTGATTGTGCATGTGGATTCAATGCGGTCTGCCATGAAATGGGTAACCGATTTCCCCGACAAAGCAGAAGTATTGGCCCGCAGATTCTGGCCCGGCCCCCTCACCCTCATCCTACCCAAACGAAAAGAGATTCCTTATGAGGTAACTTCTGGTCTTGAAACCGTTGGATTAAGGGTGCCTTTGCATGATCTTACACTGCAACTATTAGAAATGCTTGATTTTCCATTGGCAGCACCCAGTGCCAACCCGTTTGGATATGTTTCTCCCACCAATGCTGACCACGTTTTCGATCAGCTTAGGGATAAGATCCCCTATATTCTTGATGGCGGTGAATCTCAGATTGGAATTGAGTCGACCATAGTTGGTTTTGAAGAAGGTATTCCGGTAATCTATAGGAAAGGGGCCGTAACCGAAGAAATGATCGCCGAAGTTTGTGGTGATGTTCGTACCCAGGACCATAGCATATCCAATCCTAAGGCACCCGGTATGTTAACCTCCCACTATTCACCTCATGCGGATGTGGAGATCATTACCCGTTTTATTCGTCAGGTTAGAGATAACGAAGGGTATATTGCATGGAAAGAGCTTCCTAAAGGAATGGAAGTAAAAAATAAATTTATTCTCTCACCTACAGGTGATTTGTACGAAGCAGCCCGCAGACTGTATGCCGGTTTGAGATTGCTGGATAGAAAAGGTCTGGTCAGAATTTTTATCGAGCTGGTACCCGAAGCTGGTATTGGTGCTTCAGTGAATGATCGGATCCGCAGATCGGCAGCCGAAAAATAATGCTATGCAAAAGTTATCCGTCGCCATTATTACACTCAACGAAGAAGCGAATATAGCTGCTTGCATTGCTGGTGTAAAGAAAATAGCGGATGAGATCATTGTCGTTGATTCAGGTTCTTCTGATAAAACCGTAAAAATTGCAACTGAACTTGGTGCAAAATGCATCCAGCATACGTTTGAAGGTTATGTGCAACAAAAGAATCTTGCTTTGCTTGAATGTTCGAATGAATACGTCCTTTCCTTAGATGCGGATGAAAGGTTAGAGGATAAGTCCGTACAAGAAGTATTGGAGCAAAAGGAAAAAGATTTTCCACACGACGGATATATTTTTCGCAGAACCGGTTTTATCGGTACCACCCATATCAAATACGGCTCCTGGAATCCGGATAAAAAACTACGTCTGGTAAAAAAAGAGATGGCGATCTGGCAGGGAAAAGGGGTTCATGAGAGCTTATTTGTAAACTCTACTAATATATATACGCTGAAAGGAAAAATACTTCACTACAGCTATAAAAATACGAATGAATTGTTGGAAAGAACCAAAAAATATGCTGAATTGGCGGCACAGCACCTACACTCCGAAGGAAAAAAAATATCTCCTTTAATGATCTATCTCAAAGCATGGATGAGATTCGTTAAACATTATTTTATCAAATTGGGTTTTCTTGATGGGTCACTTGGTTGGAAGATCGGGAAACAGCAGTATTGTGAGGCACTATGGAAGTACCGGGGTCTCTATTCTTTGAGTAAAAAACAATCTTAAACCCTCGTTTATTCTTCTAAATCTGTGTTCTCAATACTTCATTGATAAGAATGTTAATCATCAAAATTACTCTGCATGCATAACCTTATAATAGCCTTTTCCGTCTCTTTTTCAATAATGTATATACCTTTGCACACTTAAGATTTAGATATGGATTATTTTGAACAGTCTCTTTTCCTTCATGAAAAGCTCCGCGGTAAGATCCGCATTCAACCCAAAATGGATATTCAAAGCAAGGAAGACCTTGCCCTCCTATACTCTCCCGGCGTAGCCGAGCCTTGTTTACGCATTGCCGAAAATCCGAATGATGTATGGAAGTATACCATTAAAAGAAATACAGTCGCAGTTATCTCCGATGGTAGCGCTGTACTCGGACTAGGGAATATTGGTGCCCTGGCATCCATTCCTGTGATGGAAGGTAAGGCTATGCTTTTCAAAAAATTTGCCGGCATTGATGCGTTTCCGATTTGTATTGATACACAGGATACCGAAAAAATAATTGAGACCATTAAATTTATCTCTCCCATTTTTGGAGGAATAAATCTGGAAGATATATCAGCCCCCCGTTGTTTCGAAGTGGAAGATCGTCTGCAGGATCTTGGAATTCCTGTTTTTCATGATGATCAACATGGTACAGCCGTAGTTGTGTTGGCGGGTATAATTAATTCATGCAAAATTTTAGGTCGTGAAATAAAAGATCTCAAAATTGTGATCAATGGCGCCGGTGCTGCCGGTATCGCCATTGCTAAACTTCTGCGAAGCGCCACTTCCGGTGAGTCCAATGATCCGGCCATTGCGGTTAAAGAAGTTATTTTATGTGACACGAAAGGAATCGTACATAAAGATCGTGATGATCTGAATGATACCAAAAGAGGAATTCTTAGCTGGACCAATCCAAATAATCATCATGGAACAGTGCAGGATGCATTGAAAAATGCCGATGTGTTTATTGGTGTAAGTCAGGCCAATTTATTAACGGCTGATGATATTCGCACCATGAATAAAGATGCCATCATTTTCGCATTGGCTAATCCTGTTCCGGAAATTATGCCCGATGAAGCAACCAAGGGTGGTGCTGCCATTGTTGGTACAGGCAGATCCGATCTTCCTAACCAGATCAACAATGTACTGGCCTTCCCCGGAATTTTCAGAGGTGCATTGGATGGTAAAGCAAAAAGAATTACCACCGCCATGAAGTTGGCTGCCGCTTATGCGATCGCAGAAAGTGTATATAACATGGCCCGTGATAAGGTAGTACCTTCTACTTTAAATTTACGAGTGGCACACGAAGTAGCCCTGGCTGTTCAGGATGCTATTAAAGACGAAGATCGTTTGTTTTAATTCCCTCCCCTTTAAGGTTTTTTGAGGAGACGTGGCACAGCACGTCCTTACTATTCCTTATCTTTGTTTTATGAAATTTAAATTTGTTTTCTTCCTTCTCCTCCTTCTTTCTGCCTGTACACCAGGACCCAAAAATCCGGGACCCGGTATGAATTATTTTTCCGGAAATTTTGATCTGGCCATTGAAGAAGCAACCAAACAAAACAAACCTGTTTTTATTTACGGCTATACGGATTGGTGTGGATACTGCAAAAAGATGAACAAATCTACTTTCCAGGAAAAAGAGGTGAATGAATATATGAATGCGAATTATATCAACCTCTCCTATGATATGGAGAAAGGTGACGGCACCTATATTGCCGGTAAATTCGGACTGAAATCTTATCCTGCATATGTGATCCTCAATAGTAAGGGGGAATTGGGGGGCATTCGTTTTGGTTTTATGGATGTTCAAAAATTTCTGGGGTGGGTAAAAAATAAACCCTGACGGGTCAGGTGGCGAAGGCCTGCAGGGCGGAGAGGCGCAGCCCGCAGCTACCCCGAGGAACGAGGGGTACCAGGGCAGCCTGAAGGAGCCGCCTGCATCAAAAACAAAAACTTATCTTTGTATCCATTAGTTTTTTAAGGTATGTACAAAATTCAATTCGGGACCGACGGTTGGAGAGCCCTCATCGCTAAAGATTTTACGGTTGACAATGTAAAAAGAGTAACTGATGCCGTAAGTGAATGGCTACTCGAAAGAAATGACACTCCTTCCATAGTGATCGGTCACGATTGCCGGTTTGCAGGGAAATTATTTTTAGAAGAAGCATCCCGTGTTTTTATCGCCAACGGAATTAAAGTTTATTATAGTGATGTTTTTGTGAGTACTCCGATGGTATCACTCGGAACGCTGAGAAAAAAAGCGGATTTGGGTATTGTGATCACCGCATCCCATAATCCACCAGAATATAGCGGATATAAACTAAAAGGAAGTTTTGGTGGTCCTTTGCTACCGGAAGACATTGGAGATATTGAAAAGATCATTCCGAATGAAATTCCGGATGCTTCACATATTTCATTGGAAAACAATAACCTGTTCGAAAAGGTTGATCTACGAAAAATGTACATTGATCATGTAAAGGCGTCTTTTGATCTGGAGGCTATTTACAATTCGGATTTTCAATGGGGATATGATGCGATGTATGGCGCCGGTATGGCAGTTATGAATGACCTTTTCCCGGAAATAGAATTATTGCATTGCAATGAAAATCCCGGATTTAAAGGAACTGCACCAGAGCCCATTTTAAGGAACCTGCAGGAGTTTGCCGATTTTATTAAAATATCGGAGGCCATCGATTGTGGATTGGCCACTGATGGTGATGCGGATCGAATCGGTTTGTTTGATGCCAAAGGAAATTTTATTGATTCCCACCACATTATTTTATTGTTGATCCATTATCTGGTAAAATATAAAAATCAAAAAGGTAAAGTGGTAACCGCTTTCTCCACCACAGAAAAAATTTCCAAACTATGTAAACATTATGGTCTGGAACAAACCACCACAAAAATAGGATTCAAATATATTACGGGTTATATTCTCAATGAAGATGTATTGTTGGGTGGCGAGGAATCAGGAGGTATTGCGATCAAAGGCCATATTCCTGAACGTGATGGGATCTGGATGGGACTTATCATCTGGGAATTTATGGCGAAGACCGGAAAAACACTTGAACAACTGATCGAAGAAGTCTACGAAATTGTGGGCTCATTTAAATACAACCGGAACGATCTGCACATCACAGAAGAACTTAAACAACGTGTACTTGAAAAATGTAAAGCTGGTGTTACTTCCTTTGGTGATTATAAAGTTTTAAGGTCAGAAAATATTGATGGATTCAAATATCATTTCGAAAATGATCAATGGTTGCTTATCAGGGCTTCAGGCACTGAGCCAGTGTTGCGGGTATATGCAGAAAGTAAAGATGAAGAATCCGTAAAAAAACTACTTAATACGGCGACCGAGGCTGTTCTTCAATTCTAAAAAAAAGGAAGAGACCCATTGTCCCTTCCCTTTTCTTAACTAACCAAGAGAAAACGCTATTTATTGAATCGGTACTTCTTTCTTCACTGATTCACTTCCGGGTTTAACGGAAAGACTCAATTGCAATACACCCGCTTCATACTTAGCTGAGATGTTTTCAAGATCGATGCTATCATCCACCTTAAAAACCCTTTTGAAGCTGCCACGACTATATTCTCTGCGAACCCATTCTAGATTCGAGGTATCTTCCGTCGGCTTATAGTTGATGGATAATTCATTCCCTTCAACTTCGATGTGAAAGTTCTCCTTTACTCTTCCCGGCGCAAAAAGAAGCAATTCATATGTTTTTTCAGTTTTATAAATACTAACCGGTGCCCTGAAAACTGATGAAAAGGATCTACCGAACTGTTCTCCATAGTGAGAACCATACCTGTGAGGTCCGCAGCCTGCTGCAGTTCCTCTTTCTGTTGAACATGTGTTATACATAATTTTTATTTCTGTGATTTATATAATCGGGGCTTAAGCCCCTGTTGATTTCAGGGTGTTAAGTACCCCGACCTGAAGGTCGGGGTTTTACACCTTAGTGTTTCGTTGTATCTGTAGGGGTAGTTGAATTATTCCAGTTACATCCCCATGGATTTGCACAGTTGTTGGGTTGATTGTTACAACCTCCTTGATTCCAGTAGCCATGGTGATTATAATTGTTGGGACCACATTGCCCGTTTCCACAATTACCCCAGAAGGCAGCATGCAATCCAAAATTTGTTGCTGCTGCAACTACCACTACGATCAGTATTTTTACTCCTCTTCTCATAATTTCAATTATTGATTGTTAGATGTTTCATTTTTACTATCTGTTTTCTTCTCATTTTTATCCCAGCCCCAGCAGCTATCATTATTATAATAACTTCCGCAACCATAATAGCCACCGCAGGATGAATCCATTTTTTCTTTGAATGCTTTATATTCTTCTTCGTTCATGTTGCGGATCTTATCAGCATAGGCATAATGATATCCACCCCAGCCGCGACCTTTCCATCCTCCGCGACGTCCACCCCACCAAAGACGACAGATCGCACCGATGAGTAAAAAGAAAATAAAGATCTTGAGTAAAAAGAATGGAGCCATAAAGATGACGACCCCTAAAAGAATACCTATAAGTATGGTACTAAAAATTTGCTTTGCCATGATTACATTGTTTAGTTTGTTATATCATGGGTGACGAAGCAAAAAAAGGATTACTCTAAGCTCAAAACAAAAAATTTGTTAACTAGCTAAGAAACAGGGGATATAATGATGACAATTTCGCCTTTGGGAGGATGATCGGTATAATATTGAAGCAGTTCTGCTGCTGTTCCTCTTTTTGTTTCGTGATAAATTTTTGATATTTCACGACAAACCGCCAGTTGTCTTTCGGCCGGTAAAAATTCTTTTGCTTCTTCCAATGCTTTTAAAAGACGATGTGGAGATTCATATACGACAAAAGTTTTTTCAGATAATGCAATCTCCTTCCATTTTGTCTGTCGTCCTTTTTTATGAGGTAGAAAACCATCATATACAAAACTATCACATGGGAATCCGGATTGAACCAATGCAGGAACAAAGGCGGTTGGTCCAGGCAGACATTCCACCTCAATTTCGTTTTTCACACATTCCCGGATCAATAAAAATCCCGGATCTGAAATGCCAGGTGTGCCGGCATCACTTACTAGTCCGGCTGTTTCCACCATTTGGATCTCGTCTACAATTCTTTGTAATACTTTATGTTCATTGTGCTGATGAAAAGCAATGATCTTTCGGTCAATTCCAAAATGCTTCAATAAGTTTCCGGTGGTCCTGGTATCCTCGGCATAAAGCACATCCACCTCTTTTAATAGGCGAATGGCTCTATGAGTAATATCTTCCAGATTGCCGATAGGGGTAGGTATGATAAAGAGGCGGGCCAATTATTTTATCTGGATTTGATCGATAAAATCTCTGAATAGATAATGAAGGTCTACAAATTCATTCAGAGGTAATGTTTCAGGCCGATCATCAATATCATGATAAAATTTCACCGCCCCCATGGTATAAGCAAAAAAACACCTTACTTTTTTTTCGAAGAATGGATAATGGTCACTGTTGGCAGCAGGTCCTCTTTTCTTGATCAGTGTTAAGTATTGTTTCTTTACGTTAATGCTATCCAGCAGATCAAATTCTTTTTTGAACTCTGTGGCATTAACCACCGTAATGCCTTCTTCACCCGTTCCCATGATATCGACGTTGAAAAGAAATTTGATTTGTGACAATGGGAAAACAGGATACATAGTATAACGGGTGGACCCAATTAATCCTGCCTCTTCGGCTCCAAATGCCATAAAAACAATGGAACATTTAGGTTGATTTTCCTTCATCGAATACCATTTGGCCAAACTTAGCATCATCGCGATTCCACTGGCATTGTCATTCGCTCCCGGGAAATAAACTGTTCTTCCGATCTTTCCCAGATGATCATAATGTGCACTGATCACAATAAATGAATCTGGTTTTTCCTTGCCTTCTACATATCCGATCACATTTCGACAAGGATAATCATCAATAAATTTTGAATCCACTACAATACGCATCTGTTGAGAAGTCTTTGAAATATTTCCCTGAACAATCTCAATGATAGGGAAAGGTGCTACTTCTGTGGCAACGCTCCATGTAATTTTTGATCTTACATAGATCAGTCCTTTTGCTCCAAAAGGATTCAAAGCCATGTTCTTAAATATCTTTTTTTGATCCGGATCAGTAACACCTTTGTCGTCAACCACAATAAAGTAGGTGGAAAAATCACGTCTGGCAAATTCTTTATAGGCCGCATCGTTAGCAACGGTAGCACTGTCAAGCCAGATAATATTCCAGGTGCCCTTTACATCCGGACATCCGGCATCAGGAACAAAATCTCTTCCGCAGATCAGGTATTGATCGTCGATGGCCACAAATACATCCCGTGGAAATACATTGACGGGGAAATTAAAGTTCTGATAATAGTTTTTTGCTCCAACAAATTTCTTGAGTCCCAATTTATAAAACTCCGAGGCAACATAATAGGCTGCCAGATTGTCTCCTTCTTTGATATAACCTCTTCCTTTAAAAAATGAAGATGCCAGGGTATCAACAACGGTCCGGCCATATTTAAATATATCAAAGTTCAGATTATCCTGGCTTCGGAGAGAGCCAAGAGATAAAATGAAAAAGAAAACAATCAGTGATTTTTTCATTTTTAATCGAAGCGTCGTTGTATTAACGCAATGAACTGCAATGCTGTTTTATTTTCAGGATCCCATTTATACATCGAAGCCGCCTGGGCCAGTAAAGTCTCTGCTTCTTTCCATGTTTGCTTTGTATTCATCGCATCCACAAACTGGTTATAATGATCACTATTTTTACCAAAGAGTTCATTCGTATAATGGAATTTTTCATGAAGGGGTATTGCTTTTTTCAAATCCTTCACTTTGGAATTCATCATTTTTTCGGCAATATTTTCCATTGACCCATCAATGATCGACTCATTCAGGGACGTGATCACCGTTTTCTTTTGATGCTCTTCTGTTTCATGTTCATATTTTGAATGAAGTGATTGAGGAACCTCTACTTTCTTTTCTTCCTTTACCAATATGTCCTCTTCTTTGAAAATTTCTTTTTTCGAAAATTCTCCTTCTGATGAATGAACTGTTAGAGGAACATTCGTTTCTGTTTTTTCCACTTCAGAAACAGGCTCGATCAATGTATCCTCCAATAAATCATTTTTTGCCAGAGAAGAATTGGAATCTATTTTATCTGATATAACCGGAATGTCTACGTTAAAAGCATCAGCCAGGTGCTTATGCTCTTCCACTTTCTTTTCAAGTTCTTTATTGGTCTGGCGAAGTTTTTCTGCATCCTGTTCTGCCGTCTTTAATTGCTCGGTTAACACCCTCAACTTATCCTGCAGATCACGAAGTTTGATCTGTTCATCAGAATTGGTAGCTGATGCCGGTTGATGTTTGATCACAGCAGCGAATTCAATGATCTTCGCAGCATTGTTCACCATCATATCTATTTCACCGGGGGTAAAAGCCTCCGGGTTTTTTGCCAGTTGGTTATAAATATCCACCACCTTTTTCAGGTGGATGCCAATTTCTCTGAGTAGTTCGGGTTTTGTCATGGTTTTAAAATGGTTAATCCGTTATAAAACAACGGTTTTATTATACATTTGTGTACAATTAAGGTTCTTAAATATCCTTATAAAAGAGCTTAAGAACAGTATGGTATCACAGCCGAAAATTACAAATTATTGGCAGGAAAAGTATGTTTGTTGAAAACACATTAAAACAGGGCGAAAAACGGGGTTGCATTGAGGTGATCTGTGGCTCTATGTTTTCAGGAAAAACCGAAGAACTCATCCGGCGGCTTAAACGGGCTAAAATCGCGAAACTCAAGGTGGAGATCTTTAAACCCGAAATCGATACCAGATACCATGCGGAGGACGTCGTCTCTCATGAAGGAAACACCATAAAATCAACTCCGGTGCCTATTTCAGGGAATATTCTTTTACTGGCCAACGACATGGATGTGGTAGGTATTGATGAGGCCCAATTTTTTGATGATGGTCTCGTAGATGTATGCAATACCCTTGCAAATAATGGGATAAGGGTGGTCGTAGCCGGATTGGATATGGACTATACCGGAAAACCTTTTGGAGTAATGCCCCGGCTTATGGCAGTGGCGGAATTTGTGACCAAGGTGCACGCTATTTGTGTTGATTGTGGCCATATAGCCAATCATTCGTATAGGGTAGGAGATGATGAAAAATTGGTTCTTCTGGGAGAAACCGATTCTTATAAACCCCTTTGCAGAGATTGTTTTATTAAACATCAGGCATGAAACCGGGAAACTATACACTTCAGGACATCAGCCGGATCGTTGAGGGTGACCTTATTGGAAATTCCGATCCACAGGAGATCATCTACCTGATAATTGACAGTCGTAAAATTGTTTTCCCAAAGAATTCTATCTTTTTTGCTATTCATGGACCTCAGCATGACGGACATCAATATCTCAATGATGCCATCAAAGCCGGAGTCAGGAATTTTATTATTTCCAATAAAAAAAATATTTCCAATACCCCACCCGATTGTCGCTTTATCGTGGTAAATGATACATTGGCAGCTTTGCAAAAACTGGCAGGCCATCACCGCCGGCTATTTCACATACCGTTGGTTGGAATAACCGGTAGCAATGGCAAGACCATTGTAAAAGACTGGCTCAGCCAGGTGCTTTCGATTCAGTACAATGTTTGTAAAAGTCCGAAAAGTTATAACTCACAGGTTGGGGTCCCGCTTTCTGTATGGAACCTTCACACCGAAAATGAGATCGGGATCTTCGAAGCGGGTATTTCCCAAAAAGGGGAAATGCAACGACTCGAAACCATCATCCAACCCCAAATAGGTATCTTCACCAATATAGGAACGGCACATGAGGAGAATTTCTCATCGATGGAAGAAAAGATACGGGAAAAACTTCTCTTGTTTCAACATGCAGATACGATCATCCTTCGAAATGATTCCCCGCTTGTTGAATCCGAAAGCAGGAAAATATATTCTTCAAAAAATATTGTTTCCTGGGGAAGGACTGAGCAGTCCCGATTCAAATGTAGCACCATTGAAAAATCAGGGGATACGGAAATCTATCTGACGGATGGTGATACCAATTATACATTTACCATTCCATTTGCTGATCCGGCGTCAGTAGAAAATGCTGTTCATGTTTTTGTGGCTGCCATTATTTTAAAAGCTGATATGGCCATCATTACCGAACAAATGAAATGGTTGTCGAAAGTAAACATGCGTCTTTCTTTTAAAACCGGGAAAAACAATTGTTTTATTATTGATGATACCTATAGCAACGACCTGGATTCATTAAAGATCGCAATTGATAGCCTCACCAACCTGGCACAATATCCAAAAAAGACAATTATTTTATCCGATATAGCCCAATCCAAAACAAAAAAAGAAGATCTATATAAAGAAGTGGCCCAGATCCTGCAGCAAAAGAAAATTGACAAGGTCATAGGGATTGGAGAGGAGATTAATCAATATCAGTCATTTTTTAAAGGTGATCTGCATTTTTTTAAAAATGCAGATACTTTGGTTCATCATCTTCATGACATTCATTTCAACAATGAAGCTATCCTGATAAAAGGAGCCAGAAGTTTTGGTCTGGAAAAAATTGTGACCCGGTTAGAAAATAAAGTACATGATACCGTTCTTGAAGTGAATCTGAATGCGATGGTCAACAATCTCAATTATTACAGAAGCCATATACCAGCAGGCACGAAGATTATGGCGATGGTAAAGGCATCCGGTTATGGTACCGGTACACATGAGATTGCACATGTGCTTAATTTTCATCATGTGGATTATTTATCAGTAGCATATACTGATGAAGGAATTGAGTTGCGGAACCGTGGGATTGAATTACCTATTATGGTGATGAATGCGGAGGCGACCAGTTATGAATTGTTGATTGAGAAAAAACTGGAACCGGTGATCTATAATTTCGAATACCTGTTACAACTAACCGATCATAAGCAAAACGGAGGTAATATTCCCCCCATCCATCTTGAAATAGATACAGGTATGCATCGGTTGGGGTTTGATGTAGAAAAAATCGATGAACTCATTGCATTGCTCAAAAAAGAAAGAGGAGTAGAAATAAAATCAATTTTTTCTCATTTGGCGGCTTCAGATGAACCCGACATGGACCCATTTACAATTGAACAATTGAATTTGTTTAAAGAGATCGCGGGCAGAATAGAAAAAGAACTTGGAATAAAAGTCATCAAACATATTGCCAACTCTGCCGGAGCCAGCAGGTTTAACGAAGCAGCATTCGACATGATCCGTTTGGGTGTTGGATTATATGGGGTTGGGTCAAATGAATCCGAACAAGCTAAACTTCAACCTGTGGTCCAGTTATTTTCCACTATCACACAAATCACTTCCATTAAAAAAGGATCTTCTGTTGGATATGGCCGAAGTTATATAGCTGAAAAGGATATGAAGATCGCTACCGTTCCTATTGGTTATGCGGATGGTTATCGAAGAAGTCTCGGCAATGGAAAAGGAAAAATGTTTGTGAATGGTATACCGGCACATGTGATCGGGCGGGTATGCATGGATATGACAATGATCGATATTACGGGTATTGAAGCAGAGATCGGGGATCAGGTAGAAATCATTGGAGAAAATCATCCAATCGGTATTTTTGCCAAATCAATTGATACCATTCCTTACGAGGTACTCACTTCTATTTCGCAAAGGGTGAGAAGGGTGTACACCCAGGAATAAAAAAATCCCATCTGGTGTTTAACCGAGACGGGATCTTCTGAATTTTATTTAAAAAATTATTTTTCTACTTCAGTGGTTGTGGTCCCTTTTGAAGCTGTTTTTAAAGCGCTTGATCTTGCCAAAGCAATCGTAGTTTTTGGTCCATCAGTAGTTGTAGTTGAAGAATGATCTCCACCTTTCATGCAACATGATTTGGTTGTGGTAGTGTTCGTGGTAGTATTGGTACTTGTTGAAACAGAGGTACTGTTCTTGCTACAACATGATTTGGTTCCATGCTCAGAACCACATGATTTTGTAGTTGTTTGGGCAGATACAGCTAATGTTGCACCTAGAACAAAAACGGAGGCTAATAATATTTTTTTCATCGTTATTTCGTTTATATGAAGTCAAATATACGAAGATTTTGGATAGAGTCCCAAAATCCTCTCAATCCGCCACCCGTTAAGCTGTCCAAAAGGCCTAAATGTGGTCAAATCCAATTAACGATTGTTAAAGGATTTAAAAAAATCACTCTTTTAGCTTAAATTTGAAATATAGATCAGGATACTATGAAACAGATCATTTTTTTAATCGCCAGCATCGTTTTTATTTCTTCCGGAATTTTTGCTCAGAAAAATGCAATTACGGAAGTAAAGATTAAAACATCGGCCCAATGTGACATGTGTAAGGAAAGAATAGAAAACGGACTCTATACACAAAAGGGCGTTGTTTCGGCCATTCAGGATTTGGAAACCAAAACACTTACGATTAAATACCGTGCAGCTAAAATTTCGGTTGCCAGTTTACGCCTTTTTATCAGTAGCCTTGGATACGATGCGGATGATATAATCGCTGACAAAAATGCGCATGATCACTTACCCGCCTGTTGCCAGGTAGGATCCACCCTCCACTAAACGATGAACTCATTCATAAATAATGTATATTTGAATATTAATATTTTCTTATGAAACAACTAACCGTTTTTATTTTAGGACTTTTATTTTTACCACTGGGCCTATTGGCTCAAACCACCGAAAACCAGGAAGTGGCCGACATAAAGGTTAAAACCACAGCGGTATGTGGCATGTGTAAAGGAAGAATTGAAAGTAACTTAGGTACTCAAAAAGGTGTTGTTTCTGCTAAACTGGATCTTCCTACCAACATTATTTCTATTCAATATAAAACTACGGAGGTCACTAAAGAAGTTCTGCTTGCATTTATAAGTAATATGGGATATGCGGCTGATGATATTCCAGCCAATCAGGTATCTTACGACAAATTGCCCAAATGCTGCCAGATCAATTCTGGTGTAAAAATGGAATAGCCTCAAATATTCCTTATTTTCTTTTCCCATAACCAGGCATGTAACATAGCATCCTCTAAAGAATATTTTGCTTTCCAGTTGAGTTCTTTTTCTGCCCTGTCTACATTGGCCCAGATCTTTTCTATATCCCCCTCTCTCCTGCCTGTGATCTTATAATTTACCTTTACACTTGTTGCTTTTTCAAAAGCCTTCACTACTTCCAGCACTGTATTCCCTTTTCCGGTTCCAATATTATAAAATGAAACCTGTAAATCCGATTTTTTGCTGATCAGTTTTTTCAGGGCAGCCACATGTGCACCCGCCAGATCACTTACGTGAATAAAATCACGAATACAAGTTCCATCAGGCGTTTCATAATCATTCCCAAAAATATTCAGTAGTGGCAAAATACCGGCTGCGGTTTGGGTAATATAGGGTCCCAGGTTGTTGGGAACACCTCTCGGCAATTCCCCAATTGTTCCGCTTTTATGAGCACCTACCGGATTGAAATACCGGAGAATAATACTTCTGAAATTCGGATTTGCTTCAGCAAAATCTGCAATTACCTGTTCGCAAACCTGTTTGGTATACCCATAGGGAGTAGCAGCATCTTTAATGGGTGAATCTTCAGTAACCGGTAAATGATCCGGTTGTCCATACACCGTACAGGAAGAAGAAAAAACCAGCAGATACACATTGAACGACTTCATTACATTTAATAAAGTAATGGTAGCTCCAATATTATTCCGATAATATTCCAATGGTTTTTCTACCGATTCATTCACACTTTTAAAGGCGGCAAAGTGTATAACCGCATCAATTGAGTGGGAAGAAAATATTTTCCGAAGTGCTTCTTCGTTGGTGATGTCCTCGCAGATAAAAATTTGTTTATTACCAGTAATGGCATCTACATTCTCATTGATAAAGGCTTCAGAATTGCAGAGGTTATCAATATTGAGCACATCCATGCCGGCCTCATACAATTCAACAATGGTATGCGATCCGATAAATCCAGTTCCGCCGGTTACGAGAATGTTCATTATTACAAACCTAGTGATTTTTTTTAGGGCTGCCTATCCGGTAGCGATTTAATGGTGGTTTTTCTCCTTCAAATAATTCTTATAGAATCCCGCAAATTTTTTCAGCTTATCCACATTGATCCAATCCACACCAGCATCAAGTAAATATCTCCAGACTTTTTTATTCTCCGGAGCTGCATAAAATCTTAACTGTTTATTACGTGAATGAGTTGACTCTGCATATATCTTTAATGTCTGTACATCTCTTTGATCAGGATCACCCATACCTCTATACTTTAATAGCTTAAAATAAGGGTCACTTCTTCTTTCTATAATAAATAATATATCGGCAGGATATACACTTGGAGACCAATACAAATAATCATGACATAATTCATTAGCAGGTCCAAAGCCAACATCAATTTTTACCATTTGCCAATCTTCCTTAATGATTGCTAAATCAGGTGCCTTTCCGGATAAACAAATCTTTAACGGAGCCTGTACAATTGAATCGTTTTTATAACAATATCTGGTAATATATTTTTCATATTTACTCAATACAAGTTTTAAATATTTATAGGTACTGTCTCTGTTTGTTTTAATATCAATCATTAAAATCAATGGATGTTCTTCGGAATATTTGAAAAGGGTATCATTTTCTTTGATCATTCTTACAATCGGATCCAGATACATTTCTTCTATTGTTTTTTTTCCTGATAGAAGCCAGGGGTTATGGGCGACCTTTATCTTGTTCGTCTTATCCAGACAAACATCGATTTCAATACTTGCGTAACCAAATTCAACAGCTGTATATAAAGGTCGTTGTTGCAGATAATCATTATGCGAATGCCCACATGGAATAGCTGGTTGAGCCAAAAGCTGAAGCCAGAAAAAGGGAGAGAAAAAGAAAATTTTTGAAATTTTATTCAACTTATTATCAGTATTTTAAATAATTTTTGACAAGTTTACTGTCAGAAGACTTGACAATTTAACTAACTGGATTTACATTTGCTCTAAACTTAACTGCAATGATATACTTTTCTAAAAATATCCAATTACTCCGTAAACGCAAAAAGCGTTCACAGGAAGAAATGGCCGGGGTCTTAGGTTTAAAAAGATCCACTTTAAGTGCTTATGAACTGGGCACTGTTGAACCAAGTCTCGAAACGCTGACCCGTTTCTCCAGATTTTTTAAAATTACCATGGATAAGCTGGTCACCCTTGATCTGGCATCCATATCCGAATTTTACCTCAGTGACCTTGAAAAAGGGTTTGATACAGATATTACGGGGAAAAAATTACGTATCCTGGCGACCACGATCGATAGTGAGAATAATGATAATGTAGAGTTGGTGCCCATGAAAGCCAAGGCTGGTTATACCGCAGGCTATGCTGATCCGGAATATATCAGGGTATTACCAACCTTCCAATTACCCTTTTTAAGCAAGAGTAAAAAATATCGGGCTTTTCAAATCAGTGGTGATTCAATGCCACCAGTGGCTGATGGGAGCTATGTAACCGGGGAATACGTACAAAACTGGGAAAGCATTAAAAATGGTCAGCCTTATATAATTGTCACCCGTGATGAAGGTGTGGTTTTTAAGATCATATATAATAAGATCGTGGAAACCCAAACGCTTACCTTATGCAGCACAAACCCCATGTATGCTCCGTATGATGTTCATATTACGGAGATCATCGAGGTATGGAAATTTGTAAATTATCTCAGTGAAAACCTGGAAATACAGGAAGACAGTGAAAAAGATCTTACCAAAGCCTTACAAAATCTTCAGAAGGATATACTGCATATGCAAAAGAAGATTGAGAATTTTCCGGGTCAGAATAAGCCTGAATAAACTACACATGGATTAAACGAATTTTTCCTGATAAAATGGAACTTCAACCTACAGATCTAAGCGGTAAAATCATCAAGGCATTCTACAAAGTGTATAATGAGCTTGGTTTTGGGTTTTCGGAGAAAGTCTATGAAAATGCCCTCATCATGGAATTAAGATCCATGAACCTGGTTTGTGTAAAACAAAAACCAGTTAAGGTATTCTACAATGGACAAATCGTAGGCGAATACTTCGCTGATGTTATAGTGAATGAAGCCATCGTTTTGGAGTTGACAGCAACTGATGCAATCGTAGAAGAATATGAATATCAATTGATCAATCAATTAAAAGCATCAGAACTTGAAATGGGGCTGCTTCTGAATTTCGGCCAAACACCCCAGTTTAAAAGGAAGGTCTTTACCAACGACCGAAAGAATATTCAACCATTCAAGTTCCCTGCTCCGCTACCAGTAGTAAAATCCGCGTAAATCCGCACCATCCGTGTTATCGGTGTTCCATTAAAAGATCACTGCACCACATACTACTTATTAACCTTCCTACGTTAATAGTTAGGTAAATCCAACATAATCCTAACACTTATACGCCACTATCTTTGTGATATGAAGCCAAAAATGGGCAGATACTTACTTATCATACTGTTATGTATTTCTACATTTCAGCTATCTTATTCCCAAAGCAAGACCCAGCTTCAGAATAAAAAAAAGAAACTCCAGAAAGAGATCAGCTATACCAATGAACTGCTCAAGAAAAATAAAAAGAAGCAGGATGCATCCTCCAAACAAATTGAAAAACTCAATACAAGCAGTGAAACCAGGACAGAGCTGGTCAATAATTTCACGGAAGAATTAAAACTTATAGCCCAGGAGATCAATTTGAACGAAAATCAGGTGATCTCACTGGAAAACCCACTCACATCCCTTAAAAAAAGTTATTCGAAAATGGTCTTTCAAGCCTGGAAAACAAGAAACACCATGTCAGCATGGATGTATATTTTTTCAGCAAAAAATTTCAATCAGGCGGTACGACGTTATCGTTATTATAAACAGGTGAACGAATTGAGAACAATTCAGTCAAAATCGATTGCCTACAACAAAAATGAATTACTGTCAAAAATTGGAATACTGAAAAACTCGAGAGTGGAAAAAGAAATGACCATAACCGAACAAAGTAATGAGATCGCTTCACTCGAAACGGAAAAAAATGAAAAAGATGTTTTACTCAAAAAACTCAGAAAAAAGGAAAAAGATCTCAAGGCCCAGGTAAAAAAGCATGAAAAGGAAAGAGATGCACTGTCAACCAAGATCAATTCGATCGTTGAAAAACTTGAACCGGTAAAAAAGAAAGAAAAAACTACTACTACCAAAACTACAGACAAAAAAAACACAACCACCACTATCAAAAATACCCAGGGAAGTACCAACTCCAATGGTTTTGAGACTAATAAAGGTAAAATGAGCTGGCCTGTTGCCAAAGGAGTGATCACCAGTAAATATGGAGTACATCAACATCCTGTTCTTGACAAAGTAGAAGTGAAAAATGACGGGATTGATATTTCAACGGATAAGGGGTCATCTGTAAAAGCAGTGTATAAAGGAACCATAAGCGGAGTGTTCAAGGTAGACGGGTACGAAAATGTTGTGATCATCCGGCATGGAGAATATTTAACCGTTTATTCGCATCTTTCACAGGTATCCGTAAGTAAAGGCAATGAAGTAAGTACAGATCAGAAGATTGGAACAGCAGCTACAAATTCTGAAGGTGACACCTACATTAATTTTCAGGTGAGATACGGATCAACCACCCAAAATCCGACCAGTTGGCTCACCAAATAGCACGAATACTTTCCGGGAAGGTCACTTTACTAAAATATTATTTGCAATAACCTTTTTTTTAATACTTTACCCGTCTAAATGTATTAAGCGCCCAATTTCAACAGGATGGATATTCTTATTTTTCAATCCGCGATCCTTTTCTCATTATTGGTGTTTTTCGTTAACATCAGGCTAAAATATTTTTTGGTCTTACTCCCTGTATTGGCCATTATTGGTGTATCCTCTTATTGGGCAATTGATGTGCTCATTTCTAATCAAACCAAAACCCATTTACTTTCTTTCAATATATCAGAACAAATCTTTGGGTTTTGGAGCCAGACACCCCACCTGGTTATCGATCAGATCTCAGCTTTGTTCATCCTGATGATCAATGTTGTTTCACTGGGTGCATTTATATATGCCTATGGCTATCTGAAAAAATATCTGGCCTTAAAAAGTCCCTTGGGGATGAGTATGCATTATTTTTCTTTTTTCCTTGTTTACATTTCCATGTTGTTGATCACGATGATGCGGGAAGGCTTCATGTTCCTGTTCGTATGGGAATTGATGACTTTGTCTGCCTATCTCATGGTTGCCTTTCACGGCGAAAAGGAAAATATTAGAAAAGTGGCTATCAATTATCTGATGCAAATGCACCTTGGTTTTCTCTTCCTTTTAGCCGGGTTTTTGATCGTTAATAAAGAAACGGGGATTTGGGGATTTGAAGCCCTCGAAGTTTATTTTGCGAGTCATGATAACTATCTTGTATTCCTACTGTTCTTTGTTGGGTTTGGGGTAAAAGCCGGGCTCATTCCTTTCCATACCTGGTTACCACATGCTCACCCGGCTGCCCCTGCGTATGTTTCGGCCACCATGAGCGGGGTCATCGTTAAAATGGGAGTATATGGGGTATTGAGGGTGCTTACCCATGTTCAATCACAGTTATTCGAAATCGGATTAACCATGCTGATTGTTTCTTTGGTAACGATTTTGTTCTCCATTTCGATGGCCGTCTTTCAGCGGGATTTAAAAAAACTACTCGCCTATTCTACCATCGAGAATATTGGTATTATTTTTCTCGGGATCTCACTTTCCATATTGGGCCGGGCTTATAACGTTCAGGCTTTAGCTGTATTAGCAATGATGGGCACTTTATTCCATGTATTAAATCATTCATTGTATAAATCCATGTTATTTATGCTTTGCGGAAATATTGAAAAGATCACCAATACAAGAAACATCAACGAATTGGGAGGATTGGCAAAAAAGATGCCTTTTACAACTGCATTCTTCTTACTTGGCAGTCTGGCTTTATGCGCTCTTCCTCCATTTAATGGTTTTGTGGGTGAATTTTTGATATATAAAGGTATATACCGTGCAATTGCTGATGGGGGCTTTTTCATTTCAATTGTTGCCATTGTGTCGATCATTTTTATGGCACTTTCCGGTGGGATCTGTATATATGCCATGACCAAAGCCTTTGGCCTTTCATTTTTGGGTAGCAGCCGAAAACCATTTCCAGAACCTTTGCATGAACCGTCAAAATCCATGTTTTTTCCTGCATTCCTGAATACAATATTGATACTTGCGATTGGACTTGCCCCTGTACTTATTCTTCCACAACTCCAGGAAACCCTTAGCGCATTTAAGTTTATTCCCAAAAGCAGTCAGGTTTATCAAGTGCAAACAGCCGTCTTCCAGAAATTTGGATTACTCAGTCTTATCCTCATTACGCTGTTTTTCCTGGTTTATTTGGTCAGATATCTTCAACAAAAAAGAGTACAGGTAATGCATGGACCTACCTGGGGCTGTGGTTATGAAGCCGGCGATGCCAAACATCAATATACTTCCACTTCCTATTCTAAGTCGATGCAAAATATTGTAAGTCCATTGCTGCAGGAGACAAACACATATCAGTCGTTCGAGGAAGAAGAAATTTTTCCAGGTGAAAGAAAATATCAAACCACTGTAAAAGATCGTTTGGAGGAGTCTGTCATACTAAGGCCTATCAACTACCTATTAAATAGAATACCAAAATTGGGGCTGGCACAAACTGGAAGGATACAACATTATCTTATTTACCCAATGGCTTTTCTTTTGCTTATTGCCCTTTTATCCGCGTTTGGGATCATTTAAAATTAAGATCCAAATAAATTTCCTGAAGTGTATTCATCAAAGCATCACCAATTGATGGATGTGGCCATATTCAGATTAATTTTTTTTTTAGAATTTAACCATTCAACAGATTCAATGTATCAATAATCAGCCTCTCCCATAATTTACTCAATGAAAAGGGGTCAATGATAAAAGGTGTATACAGTGTTTGTTTTATAATTTACCTTTGTGTTGCAATTTTATCACAGCGATAGAACAAATGAAAAAGGCAGTTTCAATATTCATACTTTGTTGCATCTTCATCGGCAGCTTTTATGCCCAGAAGGCTCATTCAGGATTATGGATACAACATGCCAGTATTCAAAGTACAGTGCCAGGTTCAGGGGATCCTAACTGTAATAAAAGTCCAATCTTTACCGAAATTTCATCCGAAAAGGAAGACTCGGAATCCAAAATGACGATTGAAGCGTTTTGTACCTCCGCAGGACATTTCCATCTCCGTTCAGAATTTAAACAAAGTTCAAATATTCTAAATGAATATTCCGATGATCACCTGATCCGGAATTCCATTCCGCTGTTTATCAAAAACAGAAATATCCTTATCTGATTTTCAAGTTACAGCATTCAACTTTCTGATTTATTAATTACTGTTTAATATTATTTAAAATAAGTATTGTTTTCCTATGGATATCATACTGTTTCAAACAGCTATTGCCATATCATTACTGGTATTCTTCGCACCGATAAGGATCAAATATTTTGCGATCTTACTTCCGATGCTGGCGATTATTGGAATCACTTCGATATGGGCGATAGATGTAATCGTTACTCATAAGATAAAGATAGCCTACCTGTCTTTTAATCTGTCAGAAAATATTTTTGGATTTTGGAGTGCAGTTCCAAAGATAAAGATTGATCAGATTTCTGCACTCTTCATTCTTATGATCAATGTAATAAGCATTGGAAGTTTGATATACGCTTACGGATATCTTAAGAAATATCTATCCAGCAAAAGTGCACTTGGAATATCAATGCACTATTTTTCATTCTTTTTATTGTACATCAGTCTTCTCCTGCTCACTATGATCAGAGATGGATTTCTCTTCCTTTTTCTCTGGGAATTGATGTCACTTTCTTCTTTTGTATTGATTGCGTTTGATGGTGAAAAAGCTCAGGTACGGGCCGTGGCCATTAATTATTTGATTCAAATGCATATTGGCTTCATGCTTCTGCTGGCCGGATTTTTAATTGCGAACAAAGCAACGGGCATTTGGGGATTTGATGCTTTGCCTATTTATTTTAGCTCACATCCCAACACACCTCTTTTCTTCATTTTCTTTCTTGGGTTCGCCGTCAAAGCCGGTTTAATGCCATTTCATACATGGGCTCCAAAAGCTGATCCCATTGCACCACCACATGTATCAGCACTTATGAGTGGGGTATTGGTAAAAATTGGTTGTCTTGGTATCATGAGAGTGGCGATGAGTTTGCAGAACAGTTTTTCTGAAATAGCAAGTATTCTTCTTGCCTTCTCATTAATTACCATCGTATTCTCCATATCAATGTCCGTATATGAAAAAGATCTGAGAAAACTACTGGCTTATTCGTCGATCGAAAATGTGGGTGTCATTTGTTTAGGACTTTCATTGTCTATTTTCGGAACAGCTTATAAAATTCCTGCGTTAGCGGTTCTCGGAATACTGGGTTCCATCTTTCATGTTTTTAGCCATTCTTTATACAAGTCAACTCTTTTCCTTTTAACCGGTAATGTTGAACGAATTTCAGGCACAAGGAATATCAATGAGTTGGGAGGACTCGCAAAAAAAATGCCGCTTACCGCATTTTTCTTTTTGTTGAGCGGTTTATCACTCTGTGCACTTCCTCCTTTTAATGGATTTGTTTCAGAATTTCTAATGTATGAAGGAATATTCAAGGCCATCTCAACCGGTGATTTCTATATTTCAATCATCTGCATTCTTGTAGTAATTGTATTGGCTATTTCAGGAGGACTTTCCATTTTCGCGATGACCAAAGCTTTTGGCTTGTCGTTTTTGGGGAGCCAGCGTAAAGAATATACATCTGATATCATTGATCCACCAAAAAGTATGCTCGTACCTGCTGTGATCAACTCGATACTTATGTTGTTGCTGGGACTCACCCCATTTCTCATTTTTCCAGAAATATATGAAGCCATCGCGGCTTTTAAATATCTCCCGGCCGACAATAGTCATTACTTTCAACATGTGGATATTTATCAAAAATTCGGATTATTAAGTGGTATACTTGTTGCATTATCAATGATCGTATTTGCCATTCGACGAATTCAACAAAAACGAATTCAGGTCAATGTGGGTCCCACCTGGGGTTGTGGATATTCCGGAGGAACGGCCAAACACCAATACACTTCCTTTTCTTTTTCAGTCCCACTTAAGCGAATTTTAAGTCCAATACTTTCGCAAAAAAATAATTTTATAAAATATCCAGAAGAAGAGATTTTTCCGGGAGAACGGAAATTCGATGTGGACTCGGTCGATCGATTGGAAAAATATTCAATATCAATCCCGATCAAATTTCTTTTAAAGATTATTCCATTTGTTGGTTTAGCACAAACGGGCAGGATACAGCATTATCTGATCTACCCTGTTGGATTTCTTATATTAATTGTAGTGATGACAGCCTTTAATTTTATATAATATGATAGCTTTCCTGTTAATATTAATCTGCGCCCTACTCTATCCAGGTACGATCGATAAGACGAAGGCCATTTTATCTGGGCGAAAGGGTCCTAAGATCCATCAGTTCATTTTTGATGCATGGAGGCTTTTCAAAAAAGGGAGTATATACAGTGATAAATCAAGTTTTGTTTTTCAGATATCCGCCACCATCAATTTTGTTTGTTTAATTACAGCCATCCTTCTCATTCCATTTGCGGGTGAACCGTCTTTATTTTCCTTCGATGGTGATTTTGTATTTATGATCTATTTGCTTGGGCTCGGAAGATTTATGTCCGTGGTGGCTGCATTGGACGTATCAAGTGGTTTTGAAGGAATGGGAGCAAACAGAGAAGTGCTCTATGCGGCTTTGCTCGAGCCCGCTTTCTTATTACTTATGGGTACACTCTGTATTTTCACCGGCTATACCAATTTCAACGATATTTTTACGGCACTTTACGCCGACCAATACCTGGCATCCGTTGTTATTATTATTTCCTCTATTATTTTGTTTTTATTCATACTCGTGGAGAACAGCAGGATACCTGCAGATGATCCCAATACCCATCTTGAATTAACCATGGTTCATGAAGTAATGATACTAGACCACAGTGGTTTTGACCTGGGTCTCATCAAACTCACCGCGGCATTAAAATTTGCAGTATTTGGTTCGCTTATTTGTAATCTGGTAATTCCAAGTCATTTTCCAATTGGAATAAAGATCCTTCTCTTTATGATTTTTCAGTTTGCACTGGCAGTAGCTATAGGATTTATAGAATCATTTAAACCCAGAAATAAAATGGCCAGAAATCCCCAGTATATTATCAGTATTTCCGCCATTGCCCTCGTATTATATTGCGTGATGATCATTATAAAAAATAAAATGTAAAATGGAGTATTTAATAAATCTAATCGTCGTCGCATATATTGTATCCCTGATTTATCTTGCAAAGGTAGAGTTGCTTAAAACATATGTGAAAATTCTTTTGGTACAGGGACTCATCATCTTCTTCGTGGCACTGGCCGAATTAAAAGAAGTGGATATTCTTCACCTCATGTTTGTATTGGTTGAAACCCTTGTTTTCAAGGCGATATTCGTCCCGTTATTCATGCAGCGGGTAATCAAAAGATCCAAGCAAACCAAAAATAGTGGAATGTATATCAAACCTTACATTTCTGTGATACTGGCTACAGTTATGGTGGCAATTTCCTTTGCATTGGTTGAATCAATACATGATGAACATCTGGAGATCAAATATTTTACAGCCGCGATTTCATCAATCATGATTGGTTTGTATGTAGGGATAAACCATCGTGATATCATCACGCATCTTATCTCCTATATGATCATAGAGAATGGGATTTTCCTCATCGCTCTGGCCCTCGGTGGAGAAATGCCTATTCTGGTGAACAGTGCCATCCTGCTGGATATCTTCTCAACAATACTCATCATGGGAATGTTCTTTAATAAGATCAAAAACTATTTCAATTCAACCGACGAAACGGAACTAACCAAACTAAAAGACTAGAAATGATCATATCAGTTTTTCTCATATCGAGTATTGTTTTTGCCCTGTTGGCATACATTATTAAAAGGCCAATTCTCAGCCATTTCGTTACTTTTTTGTATTCCGTTTTTCTCTGCATTTTCGTTGGCTATGAATATCTTCACATCAATCAAACCCAGGCTACGTATTTCAAACCTGATGCAATTGGAATTATATTCCTGATTGTTCAGGCCATCGTAGATTTGATTTCCATCATTCACTATTATAATTATACAAAGTCCAGAGGTGATCATCCCAAAAGTATCTCAGTCCATAATATGGGGCGCATCATTTTCAATATGTCGATTGCCGGAGTTTTGCTGGCCAATCACTTTGGTGTGCTTTGGGTATTTATGGAAATAACCACATTGGCTCTATCGTTACTTATTTATCATGACAGAACTACAACTGCTTTAGAAGGTACCTGGAAATATGTTTTTATATGTTCGATTGGTATTGCTATCGCTTTTGCCGGTGTATTATTCTTAAGTATAGGGGCCAACGAGGTAGGCATCAAGGATCTTTTTTACGATCAGGTGAAGGAAAAAGTAACGCTGATCAATCCACTCTGGTTAAAAGCCTGTTTTATTTTTATCCTCACGGGATTTAGTGTCAAGATGGGTCTGGTCCCTTTATTTAATGTCGACATCGACGCAAAGGATGTTTCTCCATCACCGGTTGGAGCTAAACTTTCCAGTGTAGTAATGAATTCAGGGTTTGTTGCCATTTTTAGATTTTATGATGCGCTTTCAGGTTCTTCCATCTTTACCTGGATGAATCATGTACTACTTATTGTTGGAACCATGTCACTGCTGTTCGTGGTGGCCTATTCATTAAAAGTGAACAATGTAAAAAGATTGCTTGCGTATTCAAGCATGGAACATGCAGCACTGGTTATTATTGCCTTTGCCTGTGGAGGACTTGGTTATTTTATCGCGATCCTTCATCTCATTATCCACTCGTTAGTAAAGTCGACCTTATTTTTCCAGTTCGCACAGATGCACAGGATTTTTAAAGACAAGAACTATTTAAACATGGGTGCCTATCTCAAGATCAATCCGCTGGGAGCTTTAGTTCTTTTTCTGAGTTATATCTCAATTATCGGATTTCCTCCCTCGTGTATGTTCATTACGGAGATACTTATTTTCAGAAGTATCATCGACTCTCAATATGCCTGGCTGGCGATTGTTATTGGTTTTTTTATGCTGTTCATTATCTATGGAATGTCAGTTCGGATCTTTCATATACTCATGGGAAAACCAGGAGTAAAAGAATTCGACGAAAAAGGCAAAAACAATCTTGAATCTCTTATCCAGTTGGTTGTTATTTCAGCCGTATTTTATCTGGGAATTGTTAAACCTGATGTTGTGGTCAACTATATCGCCATGGCAGTATCCACTTTACCTCATTGATCATGGAAAAATTATTTGAAACAAAAAATAACCTCCCTGTTAGGATAGCTGATATTCCGGTTGTTCCTTACAATAAGTTTTTTGAAGTAATCACTTTTTTATTACGGTCACAGGATTATCATATTCTAACCTATCTGGCTTATCCCACTGATCAGGGCCTGAGTTTTGTTTGCGCCATAGCAGATGATCAGAATAAATCCATTTCCCTTATTTCACATCTTATACCGAATGGTGCTCCCTTGAAAGTGTATTCTATGATGCCAAAGTATGATGTATTCCATTCGTGTGAAAGAGAGATCCACGAAAAATACGGAGTAGTGTTCGAGGACAATCATTTTCTCAAACCGATCCGTTATTCTCATGACAGGATTAACAAAGAATCGAAGATTACTGATTACCCTTTTTATAAGATCGAAAGCGATGAGTTGCATGAAGTGGGAGTTGGGCCCATCCATGCCGGGATTATCGAACCTGGACACTTCAGGTTCTTATGTGCCGGAGAAAGAGTACTCCATCTGGAAGTACAGTTGGGTTGGCAACATCGTGGAATTGAAACATTGTTTCTACAAAAGAAAAAATTGTTACAACGTGCTGTGCTGGCCGAAAATATTGCTGGTGATACAGCTGTTGGACATACCCTCGCCTACTCTCAGGCCATCGAATCACTCGCCGGTTTGAAGATCCGTGAAAAATTAAACTACGAAAGGGTTATTGCACTCGAAATTGAGCGGATTGGTATGCATATTTTTGATCTTTCAAATCTATGCACAGGTGCCGCTTACCAGTTGGGTAATGCTTCACTGGGAGTTTTAAGGACCCCTACTATTAATTATTTACAAACCTGGTGTGGAAATCGTTTTGCAAAAGGACTCATCAGACCTGGAGGAACTCACTATCCTTTTACACGTGAATTGCAGGAAAAGCTCCTCACCTACCTTGATTCGTTTGAGGAAAAATATGCAGTGATTTCCGACAAGCTTTTAAATCTTTCAGGAATTCAACTTCGTTTTCAGGATATAGGAACATTGACCAGAAAACAGGTTTATATGATAGGTGGTGTGGGAACTACAGCCAAAATGGCTGGCCTAAAAAGAGATACCAGATGGAGTCATCCATTTGCTGGCTATCATGAGTTGCACCATGAACCGGTCATTTTCGATGCCGGAGATATTTATGCAAGGATCCAGGTACGTCATTATGAAATTTTACAAAGCATTAAATATTTACGCCGAATCGCCGAGATCATGAATTTTCAAAACCAGGTACCATCACCTATCACGGATGAAAATATCCGATTGGCCAAAAGTTGCCTAACGGTTTCCATCACGGAAGGTTGGAGAGGAGAAATTGTACATACAGCTATTACTGATCAGGAAGGAAATATCTGTTGTTATAAGATCAAAGATCCCTCCCTGCATAATTGGTGGGCATTGGCACTTTCATTGAGAGATCGAGAAATCAGTGATTTCCCTATCAATAATAAAAGTTATAATCTTTCATACTGCGGACACGATCTATAAAACAACCTTATGCTGAAAGAAATAAAAATATTAAGAAATCATGGCAAGCAATTTATTGCGGATGTAACGCAGCCGGTTTTACCATCCACTTTCAAAGGGAGACCCATCATTTCGGAAGAGGAAGTAGATAATGCCGAACTCATCAGCCTTTGTCCTACGGACGCGATCAATGACAACAACGGCATCGAAATTGATCTCGGTAAATGTATTTTTTGTGGGGAATGTATGTTTCGTTTTCCGGAAAAAGTAAAATGGGTGAATGATTATAAGACTGCTACCAATAAAAGAGAATCACTCATTATTAAGGAAGGGAATGAGCAACTGGTCCAAATCGATCAATCAATTATCAGCAAACAAATTAAATCGTTGTTTGGAAGATCTCTTCGTCTAAGAGAAGTAAGTGCTGCCGGGGATAACAGTAGTGAACTGGAATTAAATGCAACGGTGAATCCAAATTTTGATCTTGCCAGATTCGGGATAGACTGGGTTGCCTCTCCACGTCATGCAGATGGACTTGTACTCACCGGCCCGATCAGCGATAATATGGCCGAGCCATTGCAAATTTGCTATGATGCCATACCAGACCCAAAGATCCTGATCCTGGTAGGGACGGATGCCATCAGTGGGGGAATATTTGCCGGAAGTCCGGCTCTTAACAGAAAATTTCTCGAAGGGAAACATGTGGATCTGTTTGTACCTGGCAATCCTGTTCATCCACTCACTTTTGTAAACGGGATACTTGAATTAACAAGAAAAATTAAATCGTAAATATTTTTTATATATCATTCAATGAAAACTCAAATGAAAATTCCGGCAGACGGATTAAAAGGACTCAAAGAAAATTGGTCAAAAGACCTGGTCTCAGGTCTCATTGTTTCTCTATTGGCATTGCCCCTGAGCTTAGGAATTGCACAAGCTTCGGACTTCCCACCAATCATGGGGGTTTTAACCGCCATCATCGGTGGAACCATTGTTGCCCTTCTTGCGGGTTCACAATTAACCATTAAAGGTCCCGCAGCCGGGCTTATTGTTATTGTTGCAGGGGCAGTAAGTGAGTTTGGAGGAGGGACAACCGGTTGGTCAATGGCATTAGGAGCTATTGTGGTCGCCGCACTTTTACAAATTCTCTTAGGGTTTCTAAAGTTGGGAAAACTGGTAGATTATTTTCCTCATACTGTAGTTCATGGAATGTTGGGAGCCATTGGTTTCATCATTTTATCCAAACAATTACATCTTTTAATGGGTGTAAACCCAGTCCATACTGAAGGAATCATGAAAGGAAAACCTCTGGTGGAACCACTCGAATTATTCAGAGCATTGCCTGATTCCTTTCGATCGCTCCAGGAAAACCAGGAACACAAGGAAATATTTCTCATCGGAATCATTTGTCTCCTTATCGTGTTTGGATGGACAGTTATTTCCGACAAGTTTCTTAAAAAAATCCCTGCTCCTTTAGCTGTATTGGCGCTATCAATACCACTTGGTGCACTGTTAGGCTTTGGTAAAATTGATGGCGGTTTGTTAAAGGTCGACAACATTTTTAAGGCGGTCGATTTCAATGTAAGCTTTGACGGATTTTCAAAACCAGGCGTGTTTATTAAATATGTTCTCATGTTTGCGTTGATCGGCAGTGTTGAATCCTTGTTAACTGTAAAGGCCATTGATATTCTTGATCCATTTAAGCGAAAAGCGAAAGCGAATAAGGATCTGGTGGCTATCGGTGTTGGAAATGCTGTTTCAGGTGTGCTGGGAGGTTTACCGATGATCTCAGAGGTGGCACGGAGCAGTGCAAATGTAAACAGTGGAGCAAAAACCCGGTGGGCAAACTTTTTCCATGGTACTTTTCTCATACTTTTTGTCGTTATCCTTGTGCCAGTAATCGAGTTGATCCCTAAAGTGGCGCTTGCGGCAATTCTTATTGGAGTTGGTTATAAGCTTGCCTCGGTAAAAGAGTTTGTTCATATTTTCAAAGTCGGATGGTGGCAATTACTTGTGATGGTATCAACTACGATTGCCATTCTTCTTACCGACCTTTTAATTGGTGTAGGTATTGGTCTTGCTATCAAATTTATTATCCACTACATGGGCGGACTTCCGTTTAGATATACTTTTAAACCGGATATGGAATTTTTACAGGATAAGGATCGAACCATCGTCTATATAAGAAGCGGGGCTGTTGTAACCAATTTGCCTGGTATTATGAAAAAACTGGAAACTCTGCCAAAAGGTCAAACGATTTTCTTCGATCTTTCCGAATGTTTCCTGGTGGATCATACATCGATGGAAACCTTCAAAGCCTTTCAAAGGGAATATATAGAAGATGGTGGTCGCTGTGAGTTTACAGGAATGGATCGTCATAAACATATTTCAAAACACGAATTCAGTACCATGTTCCTTCCAAAAAACATAAGGGCAGACATTAAAAGTCGCAGAACAGGAGCCGTAACTGAACGAAGAAAAGATGATCCGAATCACGAACACAGAATTAATTAAATGCGATGAAACAAAAGATCATTTTGTTGGTTGCATGCATATGTTTTGTGGTTATCAACTCTTTTTCTCAAAATGCAGACGAGGATGAAAAACGTGATCTGAAATTTAACCTGAACAAAACAGGGACCAAATATTTTAAATTTACCATCACCAACCAGGTTTGGGTCAGGTTTAATGAAAGCAATCCCGGTACTATTGTGAACAGTCTGCCAAAGCCACAAACTTTTGACGTTGGTTTGAGAAGATTGAGATTCCAGATTATTGGACAAATACACGATAAATTTTTTATCTATGTTCAGTTCGGGATTAATAATTTTACTCCACTCTCTGCCCGAAAGTTCGGCGATTTTTTTCACGATGCAATTGTGGAGTACACGCCTGTAAAGATCATGAGTAAAAAAGAAGGAAAAGAAAACCTTACCATGTTCAGTCTTTCGTTGGGTACAGGTTTAGCGGCATGGACAGGTCATAGCAGATTTTCGAGTCCGGGTGTAGCTTCCTTTTTAGGAATTGATGCCCCGCTTTACCAGCAAAGTACGAATGATGCAACCGACCAGTTTTTTAGAAAGTTTGCGGTCTATATAAAAGGTAAAGTATGGAAGTTTGATTACCGTTTTATTCTGGCTGATCCGTTTACGATTACTTCGAGTAATTTATTTGATCCATTTATTTCACAATATGCCAACTTCACACCTATTGGCAGATCGATCCAACCCAGCGGATATGTAAGTCTTCAGTTCTTCGATCAGGAAAGCAATCAAACGCCATACAACAATGGCACCTATCACGGAACAAAAAGAATATTGAACATTGGGTCTGGATTTCAGTATCAAAAAGATGCCATGTGGTATACAAGAACCGGAACGGATACCACTTTCTCCGATATGTTCCTCGTAGGAGCTGATGTATTTTATGATACGCATCTGGGGAAAAACAAGGACTGGGCGTTTTCTTTATATGCTGCCTACAACTATTATAATTTCGGACCGGGGTATTTGCGTCAGGTAGGTGTGATGAATCCAGGTCAATCAGTTGCGGCAGGAACTGCCACCATCAATGGTACAGGAAATGCCTTTCCCATGATTGGCACCGGTCATGTAGGATACTTACAAACAGGTTTGATGTTACCCAAAAAATGGTTTGGTAAAGGAACATTTACAATAATGCCGTATTTTTCTTCACAGGTCGCTATGTGGGAAAGGTTAAATGATCCAATGGTTACTTTTGATACTGGGTTGAATTTTTTATTTGACAGCCATCGTTATAAAATGACGATCAATTATCAGAACAGACCGGTTTTTGACAATACTAATTTCCTACAGGTACAAAGGAAAAGTATGGTTACCTTCCAGTTTCAAATTGCTATTTAATTTTTTTGCATCCGGGCTAGCATTCAATTATTTGGCCGGCAACAAAAGATCATAGGTCTTGCCTCCACCCACTTCCAATCTTCCACCTCTTATCCATGGATTCAGATATTTCAGCATGCGGTAATCTGTTCCTTGTTGGATACTCCAGGCTACCAGGTCATCAATAGAACTGCTCACTTTAACAGATCGGGTTGCCGGTAATTTTTGACCCATCTCCGGCTTCCAATCCAGGCCGATCAAAGATGGATCACCTATAATATATTTCCAGGTAATGATGCGAAATAAATATTTCGAAGTTTCGGAGTTCAAACGCAGTTTATAATAACTTTCCTGTTTTTGTACCGTGAGTTCATCAGACAATCCACCTTGTCCCATATTATAGGAAGCAGCCGCCAATGTCCAGTTACCAAACATGTCATAAGCAGCCAGTAAATATTTACAAGCCGCTTCTGTGGCTTTTGCTACATCATATCGTTCATCCACCGATCTGCTGATCTCCAAACCAAAAGCCATCCCCGTAGGTTGCAGGAATTGCCAGAATCCCTCCGCATCAGCAGGGGAAGTTACATTGGCCAGATTGCTTTCGGCCACGGCTAGGTATTTAAAGTCATCAGGAATGTTGTATTTTTTGAGAATAGGTTCGATGATCGGGAAATAGCGGGTAGATCGTTTTAAAATGATCCAATTCGCAGTTGTACGATGTTGCGCTGCTACCCATTCAAATTCCATGCGTTCAAAAACCTCCGCATCATCCAGTGGAACCGTTTCTCCGCAAAAATCCATTTTCGAAGGAATAGCTGACAATGTATAACGGGCAGTTCCAACGGATGGATCAATTATGTTGGTTTGTACACTGTCTTTCTGCGAAACCTGTTTTTTCTTATCCTGATAAAGATTATAAATAAAGTAGGATTGTAAAAGAATGATAATACCAAAAACAATGGTAACGATGTAAAACAGGTATTTTAGTTTAGACTGATTCATTTTTAAACTTTTTGGTTACAACGAACAACGAAATAAAAATGGAAAATAATATAACTCCAAACAAAACAACTACCATCCAGTCGTTATACAAATGATGATAATAAATCAAAAAACCTCCTAATGCACTTATTACACTAACGAAAATATATAATAATGCCACTGTACGTTGTTTTAAACCCGCATATACCAAATGATGCGTGGTATGATCCTTTCCGCCAACAAACGGTGATCTTTTTTTAAGCAATCGGTTAATCGAAACCGTTGTGGTATCAGAAATAGTAATAATAAAAAAGGAAACGGGTAGAAGCACCTGGAATAAGAAGGTTGAACCGGAATTAATATCAATTGGAATATTCCATAAAACCTTCACTGCAGCATAGGCAAGAAATGCGCCAAGAAACTGGCTGCCGCTATCTCCCATATAAATGGTAGATGGATGCCAGTTATATCGCATAAAAGCAAGGATACTGGCTGCTACTCCTATGATCAGTATACTATCATAAGTGAAAAGCGTTTGGGTATAATAACATATCACCAACATGAATACACTTGCTACAGCAGAAACCGATGAAGTAATACCATCCATGTTATCCAGCATATTTAAAGAATTCATAATACCAACAAACCAGAATATAGTAATGAGATAATTGCAAATGTCATTTGAAAACAAATGGATGTAGTTGCCACATAGGATAGAAACCACTCCGCAAAAGATCTGCACAAAAAATTTAAGCCAAGGCTTCGTGTTATATGCATCATCAGCCAGTCCCATAATAAATCCCATCGTGCAACTCACAACCATTCCCAAAAATTCTATATTGTTGAATTGTGCATTTTCAGAAAGGATAATGAGATAAAAAACGATGGACAAAAGAAAGGCGAAGAAAAACAAGATCCCTCCCAGGGAAGGTTTGGTGGTGGCAGTCCATCTAACCACTCCATCTCCATGATTCCGAACACCTAGGTTCGTGGCAAATTTTAACAGGATCACCCCAAGTAAAAAAGCAAATATTCCCTGCAATAGAAAAAATCCCAACAGGATCAAAAGACTATTTTGCTGAGAAAATCCAATGAGATGTTCCATCAAAAGGGGGATTTTAACAGTTCAAAGGGCATTCCTCCAATATCTTTGATTGATACTTTTGGTGATTTATTCTTCCAATCAATATTCAAGATAGGATCATTCCAGTCAATACATTCTTCTGATTCCTGGTTATATATGTTGGTACATTTATAAGAAAAGATAGTATCATTCTCCAATGCTATAAAACCATGTGCAAATCCAGCCGGTATCCAAAACATGGTTTTATTTTCTGCGCTTAGGATGATGGGATGATGCTTACCATACGTTGAAGAGTCTTTCCTGATGTCAACCGCCACATCGAGAACACTTCCCGTAATTACCCTCACCAGTTTACCCTGGGCATAAGGTGGTTTTTGAAAATGAAGACCCCGTAAAACACCCTCTGCCGATAATGATTCATTGTCCTGTAAAAACTGATTGGGAATTCCCATCTTTTCAAAAACATGGATATTATAACTCTCAAAAAAATACCCCCTGTTATCGGAAAAGATCTTTGGTTTTATGACCAATAGTCCTTCTATGGATGTATTTTCGACCTCCATTATTATTTTCTTCTTAGAGAGAATTTGCCTTTTTTCTTCTTACCTTCATCATCATAATATCCATATCCACTCGAAGTATATCCGTAGTTACCATAGCCATATCCATACGATTTACCTCCCTTCTGATCCATTCCGTTTAACACGATGGAAATGTTTTTGATCTTATTATCAAATACCAGCTTTTGCAGGTTGTTCACAAAATATTTTCTGGAAACACCAGCTCTGAATACATAGATCGGATAGTCTGCCTTACCCAGAAGCGCCATGGCATCGGTTACAATACCTACAGGCGGATTATCGACCACCACATAATCATACTCTTTCTGCAATTCCTCAATAAGTTTAGTCATCCCGGTCCCCAACAATAACTCAGATGGATTTGGAGGAATAGGCCCTGCCGTAATAAAATGTAAATTCTCCAATGAACTCTTGTTGATGGTTTCTTCCAATTTATTCTTTCCGATCAATAAATTACTGAGTCCTTTTTCGTTCGATACATCAAAACCAACGTGGATTTTTGGCTTCCGCATATCCGCATCAATGATGATCACCTTCTTACCGGTAAATGCCAGGATACCCGCCAGGTTAATAGACACAAAGGTCTTACCTTCACCGGAGATGGTAGATGTAACGGCTATAAGTTTGGCATCAGGTGCATTCGAAATAAAATCAAGGTTCGCACGGATGTTTCTGAATGATTCCGCTATAAGCGATTTTGGCTTTTTGTCAACCACCAGTTGGGAAACCGGAATATCACTCTTGTATTTCGAAACCGTTCCCAAAACCGGAACATTACAATACTTAGTAATATGCGCAACATCCATGATCGTATCATGCGAAAGGTATTTAAAAGTCAAACCAATCGCAGAGATCAGCAACCAAAGCCCAATAACTCCAACAATCACGTATAATTTTTTTGGATACACCGGACTGCTTGCAGGTTCAGAGTATTGCAGTACACGATATCCGGAAGTATATCCCTTGCTTAACAGATCATACTCCACTCTTTTTTGAATAAGCAGATCGTAATAGGTTTGATTCACCTCGAAATATCTTTTTCTCTGCATGTACTCCACCTGATTAGGAAGGTCACCGTTTCCATAATCAATCAGGCCCTCAAACTTGTTAATGCTGAGTTGCAATTCCTGGATCTTTGTTTCAACAGAAATTTTCATACTCTCCAGAGATCTCAACAAGATAATTTTCTGACTTTCAATTTTCTCTGTAGCTTCAATTACATCCGGATGTGTATCCTTCAAACTTCTTCTAAGTTGATCGCGGTAAACAATACTTGCTTTAATTTCACTAACCTGGCTAAGTAAATAGCCGTCCGTTTTTATTTGAGATATTTGGGTAAGGATCTCGTCGATGTCAACATTTGGTTTGCTAACCACTTTAACTACATTGTTCAACACGAGTAATTGAATATCGTATTCAAACTTTTGGTTTTGTAGCTGTTGAACCAGATTTAGATTCTTTTCCTGTATGGGATCATTCTCATTCTCTTTTCGTTCCTTAATATTATGCTGCTGTCTGAATGAGGTTAAACTACTATCAGCTACATTCAGATTGATCTTAACATGATTGAGTGTTGTGTCGATGTAAGCGATAATGTTGTCTACGCCTTCTCGTTTCTTCTCAAGGTTAAAATTGGCAAACTCCTTAGCTACCCGATTGGCCACATCACTGGCCCGGAATGCATTTACATCCACAAAATAGATCTTGATTGTACGAGCCGCTTCACTTTGTATCTGGATCTTTAATTTTGACTGGAATACATCGAGCAGCTCGGAAGGTTTATTAATCCGGAAGTAAAACGGATTGTCGGGTTTGAGACAGGAAGTTGTATCCTTCACAACGACGTTCAGTGCAAAATGCTCCGTCTTTTGGGGTAAATCGGTGTTTAAAGAGTATTCAAACTTCTGCTTATCTATCTTATACTTCAGGTTGTATTTCGTTGGACTGGTAAATTTAATATAGATCGGAATATTATAAATCTCAGGCGACATCCCTGCAGCATCAACCGAATAAGATGCCTGGTTATAATTATCAAAATCGAGAATTCTTCCCTCTTTGAAATAAGTGATCTCCAGCGGCAGACTATCTATGATCCGTTTTATAAAAACCTGTGATCTTAAAAGCTCTATATCTGCGGCAATATTTTGATCCCCAAGTTTTTTCTTCTCATCGAAAAAATCGAATTTCGATTGTTCCTCGGTTAACTGAATAACGGTCTCCGCATCATAACGGGGAATCGTATATCTCAAATATAAAAAAGCAAGAACCGTAAGTATAACAAGCACAGCCAATACCCAAAGCAGATTTTTTTTGAGGATCAGCAGGATCAGAGGAAATTCCAGGTCCTGGTTAAATCTGGGTACGTGTTTCCTTTCCATCCAGATCTATTTGGTTAAAGCAATAATAAGTGCAACAGAAGTAACTACAGATGCAATACTACCCAGCGCCGTGAGATACGGTGTAACATTCCGGTTGAAGATAACCGCGGGAACCTCAAAAGGTTCCACATAAATTATATCACCAGATTGTAAAGCGAGATCAGCCTCCTTCATCCCGGACAATGTAGAAAGATCAATATTATAAACTTTCGGATTTTTGAGATCCCCTCTTATAAGCTTTACTTTTTTTGCTTTTCCGGAATTGCTTATCCCACCCACTTCGGCCAATGCTTCCAGTAAGTTCATATTATCCCCGGTAAAACTCACCACCTTCGCATTACTTCCGGAACCCGGAAATACTAATACTTTTCGGTTGTTGATAGTGATCGTGATAAAGGGATCTTTATATTGCTGCTGGTAACGGGCCTGCAATGTATCTTCAGCTGCTCTCCGTGTAAGACCTGCAACGGTTATGCGTCCAACCAAAGGGAATTTGGCCGTACCGTCGTACTCAACGAGTATGGGAATACCTCCAAACTGCGGATCACTCGAAGAATTTTTCGATTCAGCATCACCGGTTACGTTAATTAAGTTTTCGCCGTTGTTAGTAAGAATCCTTACGTTAATAATATCATTGGCGGCAAGTCGGTAAAGAGAATCCGGGCCGGTTACAAACTTATCATATTGAAAGTCAGGTGGCACCCGAATCATTACGCTGGGGTTGAAGGTTGCACAGGAAGTAAAAACAAATAGAAAGGCAATAAGTATGAAATAGGCCCTCTTCACTTTTTTTACGGTTTTAACAAAGGTAAGAATAATTCCAATACGAAAAACTATTAGTTAGTTTGTACCGGTAAGGCCATCAGGCAGTTGCAAAAGAATGCTTCTTCAAACCCGCGTTCATCAACTGATTCCAGTAAAGAGCTTCCATATCCTTTACCAGTCGCGAGTAGTGGAACTTGCTCTCCACAAAAGCCCAGCCCAATTCCTGCATTTTTAAACGCAAATTAGCATCAGATGCCAGCTTCAGAATTTTTTCTGCAAAATCTTGCGATTTATTATTAGTCAGAAGAGCTGTTTTACCGGGTAGAACCACATCCTCTATACCTCCTACATTCGTAGCTACGATCGGTGTACCCGACGCCTGGGCTTCGATCAAACTTACCGGGGTTCCTTCATTTAATGAGCAAAGTGTGATAATATCCATTCCTGCATTTACCTGATCAATTTCCTTGATCCATGAAGTAAAGGTTAGCAATGCTTTTTCTCCCTTCTTACTGGTATATTCTATACCTTTTAAACGGGCATAATTTTCAATTTCCGATCTGCATTCACCATCCCCTATAATAAAAAAGCGCAAAGGCAGCTGTGAATGTTTTTTTATGTACGCAATCGCATCAATAAACAATGGATGGTTCTTAATGGGAACAAGCCGCCCGATAATACCGATGGCGATTTCGTTGTCACCAATACCATACTCATTTCTGAATTGCTCTCTTTTCAATTCCTTATTTTCCTGGAACCTACCCAGATCAAAGCCCAATGGCACCACACTTACCTTTTCCTCCGGAGCTATTTTATGTAAATTACATAATTCATTTTTTTGTTTTTCGCTGATGGCCACAATTGAGTTCGATATTTTAGCCAATGATCTTTCAACAGATTTTACAAGTGAAGTTTTGGCAGGTCCAAAATATGAATGGAATACATGTCCATGAAAAGTATGCACTACAACAGGTACATTACATCGGTAAGCCGCCCATCTGCCAAGACTTCCGGCTTTAGATGCATGCGTATGTATAATATCCGGTTTAAACCGATGAATGATCTCCTTTAACTTATAGTATGCGATGAGATCATTATTATAATTGATGGATCTGCGCATTTCCGGAATAATGATCGGCTTAACATTCAACTCATCTAATATATGCATAGAGGAGTTCTCATTCTTATCAATCTCTCCGCCTACCAATAGTGTTTTATATTCAGAAGATAAATACTTGGTTAAAAATGCCGCATTATAGGTGGGTCCACCTAAATTAAAACGATTGAGAATTCGTAACACTCTTATCATAGCGGCTCTTTTACTTTACACAGAGGGATTATTCTTACTAAACCAATACTGAAACACGATTAAAGACCACAACCTGAAACCCACATTCCCCATTTTACCAGCACCTTGTGCACTCTCTAAGAGTTTTTGGATATAGTTTAGGTCAAATAATTGATGACTCAGTTTATTATTAGACGTTAGCTCCTTGATCATGGGTTGCATGGGTCCCTTGAGCCAGTTCTCCATAGGCACCTCAAAACCCATTTTTCGACGATTATAGACCTCTTTTGGCAGATGATCGGCATATGAATCCCACAATATTTTTTTGCTCCGAACGGAATCAATTTTAAAATCAGAGGGCAGATTATTTACAAAATTAACGATCCGAAAATCCAGCAAAGGTACCCGAACCTCCAATGAATTAGCCATACTCATCAAATCCACCTTCACCAGCATATCATTTGAAAGCACAAGTTGAATATCGTTCCAAAGAAAATCATTCAGTCCTTTTTTATGTTCTTCGATCCTGATTCTTAAATTTTCATTAAACTTTATTTTATTCAACCAGGTGAGATCTGTGATTGGGATCACAGAAGCCAGCTCAACATACCGCCCTTCGGCTGTTTTAGATGATATCGCACTGAATTTTTTGAGTTTTCTTATAAAATCAGCGGAGGAACTTTCGCGGGAACCCGCAAAACCTTTTAAGAATGGATTCATCATCCGGGCAAGAACCCTTTTACCGGGGCTGTTTCGAATCATCCATTCAGCACGGTGCTTACGATACCCACCAAACAATTCGTCACCACCATCTCCCGAAAGACTCACCTTTACCTGTCCTGCTGTTTGCTTGCTCAATGCATATACTGCAATGGCCGAAGAGTCTGCAAAAGGCTCGTCAAGATAATCCAGCACATTTTCAAGGTCGCCCAGCATATCATCCGCATTCAGATCAAACACGGTGTGCCGGGTACCTAAATGCTGAGCCACCATATTTGCGTACTTGGTTTCATCAATATAGGCAGATTTACTGAAGCCTATTGAAAAAGTATGCAATTGGGCCGTATGTTCTGCCGCTGCTGCACAAATAATTGATGAGTCAACCCCACCGCTTAAAAAAGCACCCACCGGCACATCTGCTACCAGTCGGATCTTCACGGCATCCGAAATCATTTTCTTTAATTCCAGTCTGGCCTCCTCATAATCCATTTTTGATTCCTGGGTCTGTGTAGGAAAAACCAACTCGTAATACGTTTTTTTCCTGATCTCCTTCCCGATTTCAAATTCTATATAATGTCCTGGTTCGAGCTTATAAATATTTTTATAAATAGATGCAGGAGCAGGAATATATCCCAATGAAAAATAATGCGGTAGTACATCTGTATTGAG